>JAKZVK010000415.1:0-3269 GCA_047516085.1 Bryobacterales bacterium | reverse complement strand
CGACCGGCGAAGTCTTCGCGCAGCATCGCCTCGATCTCCGAGGCAAGGGCGTCCCGGCGCTGGCCCGCAGACATGATCGCAACGCCGTAGAGCAGTTCTGCCTCGCCGCCCGCCGAGCAAAACAGAGTAGCTGCTGCAGGTCCGGCCACCCACGCCTCCACGGTCGGGTCAGGCGCCGGGCGCATAAGTTCGGAAACGACGTTGGTGTCGAGAACGACCACCGTCGCCGCCTCAGTTAAAACGGGGCGGTTCGCGTATCGGTTCGCGCGCGGGTATCTCCAGTTCTACACCGCCGAAGGGCGCAAAGCGATCGCGAATGGCGCGTGTGAGATTCGTGGGGCCCGCCTGGCGCTCAACGGCCTCCCGCAGGATCAGGCGCGCCTCTTGTTCCATTGAACGGCCGTGTCCAGCCGCCCGCATGCGAAGGCGGGTCTTCACGTCGTCGTCGAGATTTCGGATCGTGATGCTTGCCATGGCCACGCCTTTCTCTGTTCCCAAGTCAGAACTTACACTATGATCGCGATGCAATCAAGGACTGAGGTACGCTTCCCCTGCTGTCAGACCATAGAATGTTGGACTTTCGGGCGCTCTGGAAGGAGTCGCCATGCGGAAGTCTCGGTTCACGGAGAGTCAGATCGTTGGCATCCTGAAGGAAGGCGAGGCGGGGATCCCGATCGCGGACCTAGTGCGGAAGCATGGGATCAGCCGTGCGACGTATTTCAACTGGCGGTCGAAGTACGCGGGCACGAGCGTCGCCGAGTTCACGCGGCTCAAGGAACTCGAGGCGGAGAACGTGAAGCTGAAGCGGATGTATGCCGAACTCGCGCTGGAGAACGCCGCCATCAAGTATGTCCTGAGCCGAAAACTGTAACGTCGGCCGCGCGTCGTCAGGCCATCGAGGTGTTGACGACAGAGCATCGGCTCTCGGTCCGTCGCGCCTGCCGCGTCGTCGGACTGGCACGGGCGGCGTAGTATGCCCCGCCGGTGGACGCCACCGCGCGGGACGCGGCGGTGATCGAGGCCCTGCAGCGGGTGGTCGCGGCCAATCCCCGGTGGGGGTTCTGGAAGTGCTCTGACCGGTTGCGCCTTGACGGCCACGGGTGGAATCACAAGCGGGTCTACCGCGTGTATCACGCCCTCCGCGGCCTGCGCGATCCGCTGTTGGTGGTGATGGACGGGGCTCCCGGGCTGGTCAAGGCGGTCAAGCGGGTGTGGCCGCGGGCGTATCGGCAGCGATGCCTCACCCACAAAATGCGAAACATCATCGCCAAACTACGGCACCTGATGCAGGACAAGATGAAGGACCTGGTCACCCAGGTGTTCCAGGCGCCGTCGCATGCCGCGGGGCTGAAGCGTGGGCGGGATCTCATCGCGAAATTTAAGGATCGGTATCCAGTGGCGATGGAGTGCCTCGAACGAGACCTCGAGGAGTGCGTCATTTATCTGCGCTTTCCGGAGGCGCATCATCGACGAATTCGGACCACGAATCGGGTAGAGCGGTTGAATGGTGAGAACCGGCGCCGGACGAAGGTCATTCCACGCTTCCCGACGGCACGCTCGTGCTTGACCTTGCTCTACGCAAGCCTAACGATCGCGTCGAAGCTCTGGCGTGTGATTCCGATGTCGGCCACGATGTTGCGCCAGTTCACTCAGCTGCGAACGGAGACGATGCCAATGAAGGAGGAAGCCGTCGCGTAACCTGACGTGTAGGATACCAACGCCTTCAGGCTTTTACAGGGCAAATGAGACTTGACCGCGGCTTGCTCACTCGTCTTCTGTGTCGTCAAGTTGAGACCACTGTAGGTGCTCAGCGAGCGCAGCCGGGCTCGGGCTGAAGGTTCTGTCGTTCGGCTCGGCGACCCGCTGTCCCCCAAACTGGCCGTACACAGTTCCCCTGAGGCAACGCGCCGTGATAACTCGCTTCGTCTCGGGGTGAATGCTGATGAGGCCAAGATCGAAAAGGACGTGAATATCGGATCGCAGCAAGAGGCCGTTGGTCGGGTGGTTAGTTTCAGCCCCGCGGTACGGCGCGATGTGGGCGGCCTCAAGGACCTCGATGACTTCACAGCCCGTCAACGCACACCGTCCGCCGTACGCGTTCAGAAGTACCTTCCTGAAGGCACCCTGCCCGCGACGTCGAACGATCGACGCGACCACACGCTCCCGAGCGTCTGCGAAGTCGTTCGGATCGAAGACGCCCGTGGCGTCGTGCTCGGTTTCCCAACGGTCAACGAGTACATCCAGTTGCGTTGCGGGGCCCGGACCTCGGCAAATCCCGACGGGTGAGAACCCATCGAGGAAAAAGTAGCCTGCATCCCAGCCAGCGACGAGAGCGACGCCGAGAACGCAATACCGTACACGTGGTCGGCGAGAGACTTGCCGCATCACGCCGACCGGCACTCGATCCCGCCAGCACGCAACCAGACCTCGGTTTGTGAACTCCTCGTCTCTCGCGGCTGGGTCCTCGTTCTCCTGGAAATAGGCGTATGACCACGTCCCGTCTATCCGCATCATCGGGTCCCGGTCGGGGTACGGCCCGCCGAGTGTCTGTCTCACGCTAAGCGCGTACTCAGACCACTCCGGCTTGTAGATGCCCTTGGCCCTGCTCGCTAGTAGAGTGCGCTCGTTGCCCGCCTCTACGGCCTGCGGCCAGGGATGCTCTTGCCCGGCACGCTCCACGAACCAGCGGAGCGCGGTTCGGTGGCGCTCGGGTAGCCTCCCAAGGACCGTCTCGATCCGCTCCATCTACGGCACTCCTCTTCCTCAACTCAACTCTGGATGCTGTGCCGGTTTGATCGGAACAGTGGCTCTTGCGTGGACGCTATAACCAGATCGCCAATTTCGTGCTCGCCCAAAGTGAGATCAACATCGCCATCAAGGACAAGCGGCCCGAGCAGTACTCCCGCGAGGTCGCCGACCAGTGCACCGGCGGCAAGAAGAAGTACGGCGGCATCACAAGTGCGGACGACCCACGCACGAACTTACGCGTCCACTGCCTGCCGGAGTCGCTGCTCCACGGGGAGCTACCCGCCTACGATGACTTCCTGGAAGAGCGCCGAAAGCTCATGGCGCAAAGGAGCACGGTTTGGTTTGAGCCAGAATTTCCATTTTGTCCCTAACACGGCGGCAGTATACACCCGCGCTGCCCCGAATACCACGTCTTTTCGCGCTGAACCCTGCACATGACCTCCGCCGGTAGGCGCCAGGGCTCGTCCATCCGCTCACAGACGTTGATTGAGCGGGCTGAACGGCGCTCCGGCCGACACTGC
>JAKZVK010000414.1:0-26421 GCA_047516085.1 Bryobacterales bacterium | reverse complement strand
TCGACCGACGGCGGCGAGCATTGGGAAAATCTCAGTCATGGGCAGTATCTAAACGATGACACCGTCGACATGCACGGCGTGCTGGTTAGCCGCTGGCGTCCCGGAACAGTATACAGCATCGGCCGGGCGGGAATGTTCTGCGGCACCGATCAGGGTGACCACTGGAGCCATGTCCCGCTTGAGCCGCTTAACGAGAACGGACAAATCTACTGCCGTGACATCCGCGAAGTCCCGGGCAATCCGAGGAAACTTTGGGTCGCGGCGGGCGCCAATTTCCAAAGCGATATCGGCGTGCTGCTCTACAGCCGGGACGGCGGCGCGAGTTGGGACCGGGTCGATATTGGCATGAAGCCCCGCGACACGATGTTTGCCTTGGCATTCGACGATCGGCGGCCGGGTCGGATGTCCTGTGCCACCAACGGCGGCGAGGTGTTCAGCAGCGCCGATGCGGGAGAGACCTGGAGTGCCCATCCTCTGCCGCAGGGCTGCAAAAAAATCTACGCCCTGGCGCGTGGCTGAGCCTGACGAGCGGATCGCGGACATCAGGGTGGCGCCGGAGCTTGAGGCGGGCACGCACCCTGGGAGTTGAGCAGCGACTTTTACGTGGTCACGGAAAGAGTTGACCGGCTGTCGATAACAAACTGAATTGACCGGTTTATGTACCATATGAATTGACCGCTTCTGTTGTGGTTGTTGGCTCTGTGGGGAAGTGGTCAGGTTGGCGGTTGAATGCGGCGCGATCGTCTTTTCTGAGGTCGTTGAGAACATGCTGCTGAAGCCCCCTCACATCTGGTAGACCGCACGCCATCCCCACCCCGGCACCCAAGAAGGCACATACGTGACGTGACCGAGTGGCGAGCTTCGCACTCAGAGCGGTCACAAAACTCAGTAGGTCGTGATCTGGCATTTGTGCTCCGCAGGCAAGATTCGCCGCCTCCATGGTTCCTTACCGACCGCGTCTCCCGATTGACCTTTCCAATTTACAACTTTTGGTGGCTGGATTGAACCACTATCTGAGCGTCGTGTCCAAGGAGGTGGTGTAAGACGCGCGGGCATCTCATTCGGTGTGACCCGCCCCCGGCCTTTGTACCAGTTCCCATGTTAGTCGGCTCCTCGACGTTTCAAACTTTCCGGATGGACTCTGAGAATCTTGCTTGGTTTCCCAAAGCCTGTAATTACCAACTCATCCCTTGCACGGGTTGACGCAACGTAAAGCAGGCAACGCTCTTAGGGCGCCGTGCAGCTCGCCATCATCCTTGAGGAAAGAGACGATCCGCTGCTCGACCAGGCGCTCCAGGTCGCCCGCCGGCACGCGACGCGCGGCATCGGAGGCCTTCGGTCGTCCGCGTTTGATGAGCGACTGGGTCACGTAATAACGGTACCGACGGCCTTTCTTGTTGGCGTGCGTGGGCGTCATGCGCTCGCCGCCGGCATCAAAAATCAGCCCTGCCAGCAAACTGGGGTCCCCGGCGCTCGTGCCATTCTTCCGCTCGACGCGGTTCGTGGTGAACTTCTTTTGAACCTCGTCCCAGAGATCCTGGGGGATAATCGCCGCATGCTGCCCAGGGTAGCTCTTGTCCTTGTGGACGATCTCACCGCGATAGATCCGGTTCTGCAACATCAAATAGAGCGCCCCGCGGGCCAGCGACTTGCCGCCCATCTGGCGTCCATATCTGTCGGCGCGGATCTTGCTGACGATCCCGTTCCGGTCGAGTTCCTCCTTGAGACTGCGCACCGAGCCCAACTCGACATAACGCCGGTAGATGGCGCGGACAGTCTCGGCCTCGGCATCGTTGATGACGAGCTTCCGGTCATCGACATCATAGCCAAGCGCGGGCAGCCCGCCCATCCACATGCCCTTCTTCTTCGAGGCGGCGAACGCTGTGCGCCTGCCAGCCCATGGCGCCCTGCATCTCTGCGACGCTGGCGCCCTTGGGCCGCTCCAGCAGCGAGAGGGCGATCTGCTTCTTGGTCCGCGGTGGCTACCGCCGGCTGGGTGCGGCGGCTCGCCCATTGATTGCGGCCGCGGGCGCCGACTTCGGGGTTCGACGGGATTTTTTGGCCATCATAGTCTCCATGGTGTTGACGCCGCGCCAATTGCGCGGCGTTGCCACTGCCCCGAGCCCCGGGTCTCGTGCCACCGGTGCATGGTGCAGCGGTTGTCCCACATCACCATGTCGTCGGCGGCCCAGCGCTGGCGGTAGACGAATGCCGGCGTCGACGACGATTGCCATTGTCGCGCGGGACACCGTCGCCGATTTTGGCGTTACTCAACGGTCCGTCAGGCGCGATCGATGCTGCCGCGAAGTTCCGCCACGGGCGCGGATTTCGGCCCGGAGACGACATCATCGTGGTCAGCTACCCGCTGCGGGGCCTCCTGGCCTCCGAAGCGAACGTCACGACGGGCACCGTCAGCGCGCTCACCGGCCCGAGAGACGACCGCCGCTTCCTCCAGATAACGGCGCCGGTCCAACCCGGGAACAGCGGTGGCCCGGTGCTCGACAGGGCAGGTAACGCGGTCGGGGTCGTCCTGGCGAAGCTCAATGCCAAATGCCGGTTCAGGCCGCCCGTGACACTACGTCGCCGTTCCAGCCGGCGGAGCGGAGCACCTCCTTGTTGATAATCACGCGAGCCGCCATGATCGGGCGCGGCGAGGTGCCGACGCGGACGTCGCCGACGATGCCCAGCAGCATGTAGGCGTCGCGCCGGGAGAGGCCGGTGCGCCTCGAGACGAAGTCGACGGCGCCGCGGGAGGCGTCCTCGGTGGCCGCTTCGGCGCTGGGTCCGGTGCCGACGATCTGCACCGTGTCGCCGTGCTCGATGATCGGCCGGTCGACGGGGCTGTCCTTGTTGAGCTCGATCCTGACGCGCACCTTGGTGGTGCACTCGACCCCCGAGCCGCTGATGATGCCATCGCTGATGGCGGCGTGCGGGTCGGCCATGAACACCATGCCCCCCGGCACCATCACCGGCAGATGCACGGAGTCGCCGACGCCCACGTCCCGCTGGTCCAGATCGCCGCCGTAGACCCCGGCGTAGGACGGTTTGTAGCCCTCCGGCGGCAGGGTCGAGAGGGTGCCGAGATTGGGATAGAGTGGGATGGCGATGCGGTCGGCGAACCACGCCTTGCCGTCGCGAATGGGGCAGGCAACGATGGTAGGCTCCCCGAACTCCTCGGCCAGCACCCCGAAGGCGCGCATGATGGCGTTGCGGCCGACCCCCATGGGCTCGAGGTCCATCAGCTTCACCGCCACCGAGTCGCCGGGCTCGGCGCCGCTGACGGCGAACGGCCCGGTGATCGCGGCCAAGGGATGGCCCTCGCACTCGGGGGTGAACGGCTGCGGCACCATGGCGATGTCGTCCACGTCGTCCAGCGCACCCTCGACCACCACCTCGAGCTCAGCGCCCGGGTCGATGGTCTCAATCGGCGGTGTCTTCCACGTGACCTCGAACAGGTAGGTCTTATCCGGAGATTTGGCCATGTCTTCCTCCCTTCGATTCACCGCGGAGCAGGCGGCGAATTCGAACCCCCGAGTTACCCCGGATGACCACTTGCGGTCACCGGTAGCGCAGCAAATATGGCGCTCGAAGACGAATCCGGTTCTGATCCGGCAGTCCGCATAGCGATCTCCCCTCTTCGTCGAACCGATTTGGCGATGCGGTCTCGGCCCGGCGCTTTTTCTTCGGTGTGTCGCTGGGCCGGGACGATGCGCAGGTCGGGATGATGACAGTTCGCGAGCCGCGCAAGCTGCCGGTGATCCTGAGCCCTGAGGAGGTCAGGCGCCTTCTCGATGCGGCCCCGGGCCTGAAGTACAAAGGTCTGTCCAGTCTGTTTGAAGAGAACGGCTTGACGAGGGTCTTCCAAGCCGTCAGTCTGGAGCGCAACGCGGGCATCTACATCCTCGCCGTAGGCGCGCGCACACCCGACCCATGGCGCGAAAAATTGCCGCTAGCCGTATTCGGAGACCCGATCGGCGATTGGATCGGCGCCAGCGCGATCCGGAATTTCGCCGGCAGACGGCGCGGCAAGCTAGCCGAATTTCGTAAACCGAACGACGACTAACCCAGATGGTCGTTTGGCAAGCTCCCGGCCGGAATCGAAACACTGGCCATCAGTGCCGGCCGCAAAATCGCTGGCGTCGAACGACGAGATGGCGTCGAATGTGAACCCTCGGCCGGCATCGTCGCGGTGACGCGCCGGGTAATCGTTCGCGAGTTCCGACCGAAGGGGGTGGTGCATGTTCGAAGGCTTCGAACGATCGCGGATCGATGCCGCCGGCTGCGGCATTCACGTGGTGCACGGCGGCGTGGGCCCGCCGCTGCTGATGCTGCACGGCTATCCGCAGACCCACGTCGAATGGCACAAGGTGGCGTCGCGGCTGGCCGCCCGCTACACCGTCGTCTGTCCAGATCTGCGCGGCTATGGCGACAGCGACAAGCCGCCGTCCTCCGACGCCGATCTGTCCACCTATTGCAAGCGGACGACCGCCAACGACCAAGTCGCCGTGATGCAGGCGCTCGGCATCGAGGCCTTTCACCTGGTCGGCCACGACCGCGGCGTGCGGGTTGGCCTTCGCCTGGCGCTCGACCACCCTGAGCGGGTGCTGAGCCTGACCAGTCTGGACGTGGTGCCGTCTCAGGAGGCGTTCGAGAACATGGACGCCCAGCTCGCCTTTTCGTTTTTCCATTGGAATTTGATGCGCCAGCCGGCACCGTTTCCGGAGACCCTGATCGGCAACAACGCCAAGTTCTATCTCGACTTCTGTCTCGACACCTGGACCGCGGTCCCGGGCAGTTTCACCGACGAGGCCTATGGCGAGTATCTTCGCTGCTTTTCCGATCCGGAGACAATTCGCGCGACCTGCGCCGACTATCGGAGTGTCGTGCTCGACCTCGAACATGACGACGCCGACCGCGGTCGCAAGCTCACTTGCCCGGTCCTGGTGTTATGGGGCGGCAATATGCCGAAGCGGCCGGGCTGGCAGACCGGCCGCAACCTCGACATCATGACAGTGTGGCGCAAACGCGCCGACGACGTGCGCGGCCGGGCGCTTGATTGCGGCCATTTCATTCCGGAAGAAATGCCGGCAGAGTTGATCCACGAGCTGCTGGATTTCTTGCCGGCAGGCTAACGGCTGCGGGAAAGAAATTGCACCGCCCGGCGAGAGCTCCAATGGCTACTCTGATACTCAAAATCAGCAATTATCTGGAGAATGTCGGATGAGAGAAGGAAACCGAGAATGAGCCTCAGCGACTATCGAAGCGCCTTGGTGACCGGTGCCTCCAGCGGCATCGGCGCCGCCGTGACGCGCGCCCTGGCGGCGCGCGGACTTGCTGTTCATGTCACGGCGCGCCGCGCCGACCGGCTCGAGGCCCTGGCTAGGGAATGTGGTTGCACCGCACACGTGCTCGACCTTCGCGACAGCGGGGCCGTGCAGGCAACGCTTTCGGCGCTCGATGTCGACGTCGTCGTCAACAGCGCCGGCCTCGGCCTTGGCTTCGAGGGTCTGGTCAAGGCCGAGCCGGAGGAGATCGAGGCGACCCTGGATACCAACGTACTGGGTATGGCCCGGGTCCTGCGCGCGGTGCTGCCCGGCATGGTCGAGCGCAAACGTGGCCATGTCGTCAACATCGGCTCGATCTTCGGCCTGCACGTAGCCGAGCCTACGATCTACGGTGCATCGAAGGCCGCGGTCCATCTCCTGAGCCAGAACCTCAGGATGGAGTTGCGCGGCACCGGCATCCGGGTGACCGAGGTCAGTCCAGGGCGGACCAAGACCGAGTTCTACGTCGTGGCGACGGGTCAGGATATCGCGGACCTGGAGGACACTATGTACGGCTTCGACGTCCTCACCGCCGAGGACGTGGCGGACGCGGTCCTCTATGTGTTGGACACGCCCTGGCGGGTCAATGTCAGCCTACTCGAACTCCCTGCCACCGAGCAGACGGTGGGGGGCACCAGCATCGTCGCGGTCGCCAAGGACTAACGTCGAGCTGACTTCGCGTTGGAAGTCCGGGGATTTCTGGGCCTAAACGATCTCGCAATAGGTACGGCGCATCGTCGATCTTGAGGGTTGGGTCGGCGCCGCTTTGTTCCACCGAACCACGCGCAAGTTGAACCAGACTGAAGTCGTTCGTTCGTTTTATGAGCGCACGCGGGGCATCCTGCTCGATCTCGAGGAAGCCAAGGTCATGGCGGCGCAGTTGGAGGATCACCCCACTGGACTCGTCCGTCTGACGATACCGGCGAGCATGGAGCACCACCTGACGGCCGGCATCGTCGAGTTTCAAGCCCGTTGGCCCGGAGTGCGTTTCGCGCTCACCTTCACTGATCGGGTGGTGGACCTGGTGGGCGAGGGGTACGACCTGGCCGTCCGTATGCTGTCGATGTTGCTGACAGGCAAAGCCAACGAGCACCTGAAGGTGTTTGGTGCGCAGATTGGCCTTTACCTCTGCCGCACACTTCGACCACCCAACGTAGCGCCGGCGCCGAACGTCCCAATTCCGCCAAACCGCTTTGGAAACGCCAAGATTTCTCGCACATGCGTCGCCGGCACTGGGTGCGGCCCCAGTGTCAAGCCTGGCTACGATTATTTGCATTCGCTTGCATCCTGGCGCCGCACGACCCGCCTGCGTCTTCATCCCACCCGATCGGGTCGTCGGCGGGGTGGTCACACGACCGGGTCGTGGTCATGCGGTCCATCTGAGCGCCATCTCGGCATTGCGCCAGCGGCTTGACGTTGCGGCTGGTCTGACGAACGGTGCCGAGAGTGTTCTCGATGATGGTGGAGCATGCGAGCGAGCGCTCCCTATTGCACCACCATGAGGTAGCGCCGGGCAATATCCGGGTCGCGCTCGAACTCTTCCATGGTGCCCGAGAACACCGTGCGGCCGCGGTCGATGATGTAGATCCGATCGGCGGTATCGTGCACCAAGTGCAGCTGCTGTTCGGAGATCAGCATCGAGACGCCGAGCGATTTCAGCTGATTGATGACGTTGACCACGTCGCGGGCGACGATCGGCGCGAGCCCTTCGTGCGGCTCGTCGAGCAAGAGCAGCTGCGGGTTGGTGAGCAAGGAGCGGGCGATGGAGAGCATTTGCTGTTGGCCGCCGCTCAGATTGCCGGCGAGTCGAGAGCGGAATTCCCGCAGCTGCGGAAACAGTTCCGAGACCTTCTCCACGGTCCAATTGTCGGCACCCGCCGGCGCCAGCGAGCGGGGAACCGTCAGGTTTTCCGTCACCGTGAGGCTGGGGAACACCCGGCGGTCTTCGGGGACGTAGCCGACTCCCCTGCGCACGATGGCGTGCGGCTCGAGACCGGCGATCTCCTCGCCCTTAAATCGAACCGATCCACTGGTCACCCGGATCAAGTCCTGCACCACGCAGCGCATGGTGCTGGTCTTGCCGGCGCCGTTGCGCCCGACGATGCACACCACCTCGCCCTCGTTGACCTCGAGGTCGATGCCGTGCAGCGCCTGACTGTGGCCATAGGCAGCTTGCACTCGCTCCAGCACCAGCATCACTCGTGCCCACCGAGATAGATGTCCTGTACCGCCTCGTTGCGCGCGATCTCGTCCGGCGTGCCCTCGGCGAAGACCCTGCCGAGCGCCATCACGGTGATGTATTCGGCAGCCTTGAAGACGATGTCGATGTCGTGTTCGATGAACACCAAGGTGAGACCTCGGCTGCGGGCTTCGTGCAGCACCAGGTCGATCAGCTCATGGCGCTCCTGCAGCCCCATGCCCGCGGTCGGCTCGTCCAGCAGCAGAAGCTTCGGCCGGGTGGCGAGCACCATGCCGAACTCCAGCCGCTTGCGATCGCCATGAGAGATGTCGTCGACGATCTGGTTGGCGATCTGGTCGAGCTGGATCGTCTCCAGGTCCGCCATCACCGCATCGCCGAGCGCGCGCAAGCGGTTGGCGCTCAGGCTGAACCAGCTCGACGACGCCGCGTTGTGGGCACAGAGCATGTTGTCGAAGACGGTCATACGCCGGAACGTGCTCGAGATCTGGAAGGTGCGGCCGACACCCAGCTTCGCCACCTGATGCGGGTGCTGGCGGGTGAGCCGACGGCCGCTGACCTCGACGCTGCCGCCGTCAGCGACGATCTGTCCGCTCAGCACGTTGATGAGGGTGGTCTTGCCCGCCCCGTTGGGGCCGATGATCGCCCTTATCTCGCCCTCGGCGACCGTCAGGTCGACGCTGTCGAGCGCGACGAACCGACCGAACTCCTTGTGCAGGCCGCGAACCGCGAGGGCGGGTCGCTCGGCAGCCGGTGACATCGCCGGCTACCGCCCGAACCGGCGTGTCAGACGCTGGACGAAGCCGGCAATACCCGACGGCGAGACCAGCACGACTAGAACGATGGTTACCCCAATCACCAGCTGCCAGTACTCGAAATAATGGGCGACCAGGTTGTCCAGGATCTTGTATACGATGGCGCCGTAAATCCCGGCGCCGAAGCTGTAGAGGCCGCCCAGCACAACCATCAGCAGGCCGTCGACGGTGATCAAGAGGCCGACATAGTCGGGAAACACGTTGCCGTGGAAGATCCCGAATAAGGTGCCGGCCACACCGGAGAAGAAGGCCGAGATGACAAAGGCGATCAGCTGCACGCGCTTTCGCCCATGCCCCAAGGCGCTGGCGCGGACGGCATTCTGTCCGACCGCCCGGATCGTCAGGCCGAGCGGGGAGTGCACCACCCGCCAGAGCAGCAGGATGGCGATGGTGACCGCCGCTAGGACCACGAACCCGAACTGATACGGCTCCAGTCCCAGCATGGCGGGGACGTGTCCGGACAGGCCGGAATCGCCGCCGGTGAAATCGAACCACTGGAAAACCACGGCGAAGGTAACCTCGGCGCAAGCCAGTGTCAGCATCGCGGCGTAGATGGCGGTGAGCTGCACGCAAAGCGCCCCGTAGACGAGACCGAAGATCGCGCTGACGATGGGACCGGCGATGATGCCGACCGGAATGGACCAGCCGAATTGGGTTATAGTGATGGCCAGCCCATAGGCGCCGAGCCCGAAATAGACGGCGTGGCCGAATGAGACCATGCCGCTATAGCTGAGCAGCAGGTTCAGCGCGCTTGCATAGAGGGCGAAGATCATCACCTCGATCAGCGCGAACACAACCACCAGCGGCGACAGCACCAGCGCCACCGCCGCCACGACGACGACCGCAATGACGAGCCGCCAGTTGATGGCGTAATCGTCCCTGGTCGGTCCAGGCTGCACGATGCCCGGCGCGTCGTCTCGGATCGTCCCGCTATCTGCCATGCTCAATCCGCCTTCCGGCGCAGCGACCGGGTCAGCAACACCACGGCCATGAGCAGGAAGATGATCACCATCGACAGTCTCGGCGCCCACAGGAGACCGAGCGCCTTGACGATGCCGACCGCCAGCGCGGCGAACAGCGCGCCGTATAAATTGCCGAGACCACCGATCACCACGACGATGAAGGCGAGCACGATGACACGCGTGTCGAGCAGATAGTTGATACTCTCGAAGGCGGCGGCGAAACCGCCGGCGATACCGGCCAGGAAGCACCCGACCGCGAACACCCATGAAAAGACGTGTGCCTGGTTGGTGCCGAGTAGCGCCACCATGCCGCGGTCGTCAGTCGCGGCGCGCAGAATGATGCCGGCCCTGGTGAATTTCAAAAAACCCCAAACCACGGCGAGCACGACCACGCCGACCGCGACCATGACGAGCTGATAAGTCGGCAGATAGGTGTCGCCGATAATGACCGCGCCGGCCAGCGCGTCGGGCAGTTGCACGGTCACGTCGTCCAGCCCCCAGATGAACTTGGTCGCATCGCGAATGATCAAGACCGCGGCCAGGGTCAGGACCAGCTGCATGAGCGCCTCGGCGTGATAGATCCGGCGCAGCAGCAGCAACTCGAACAGCAGGCCGAGGATGGCGACCAAGACGCCGCCGAGCAAGATAGTGAGGAAAAAACCGAGGATCGTGCCGGGCGCGATGAGGGGATAGATCTGATAGGTGAGGAAGGCGCCGATCATGTAGAACGAGCCATGGGCGAAGTTGACGATACGCGAGACCCCGAAGATCAGCGTCAGGCCAGAAGCGATCAGGAAGAGGAAGATCCCCTCCATCATCCCTTGCAGAACTTGTACCACGAGCATCAGTTGCAATCCGTAATTCGGGCGTGGATCAAATTGTGTCGGTCGCGCAGGCTCCCCCCGCGCGTTGCGGGGCAGAGCCTACGTGGCCGACGCGGACGAGGCGGGCCAGCGCCTACTTGGCGGCTGCCGCGCGCAGCGTCTTTACCGTCTCTTCCGAGGGTAATGTGACGTCGCCCGGTATCACGCTGACGTCGGCCATGATCGGGAACGGGTAGGCGTCGGTCATTTTCGTCACCCCGAGGTAGCTAGGCGCGTTGAAGGTATTGTCGATCAGCCGCATCTTCAGTGTGCCGCGCATGGTGTCGAAGGTCATCGACGCCAGCGCCTCCCGGAACTTCGCCGGATCGGTGCTGCCCGCCTTATCGAGTCCCGCCTTGATGATATACATCACATCATAGCCGAGCATGCCCCAATCGTTCGGATACTCGCCGTCGTGCGCCTTGCGATACTTCTCGATGAAGGCCTTCGCCTTGGGGGTATTGAGCGCATAGAAGGGGCCACGGGCCCAGCCGTGCACACCGTCGGGGATGTCCTTGCCCAGCGACATGTAGCTCTCGGTGCTGAGGAAGGTCAGAAGCTCGGTGCGCTGGAGCAGGCCATAGGACTTGCCCTGCTTGATCAGACTGTTGGTGCCGCTGCCGAACATCACGGCCATGATGGCGTCCGGCTTCTCGGCGAGGGCGGCGGTGATGTACGAGGTCAGGTTGGTCTCGCCGAAGCGTGGCCAGAGCTGCTTGGCGATCTTCACGTCGGGCTTCAGCTTGGCCAGCTCCTCCGTGAAGACCTTGACCGTGGTGCGGCCCCACTCGTAGTCGAGGCCCATGGTGACGATGTTCTTCCAGCCCTTGCGCGCCGCGTATTCCGCCAGCGCCTTGCCTTCCATCAATGTGTGCGGCTGGGTCTGAAAGACGTAAGGGTGGCCAAAGTCGATGGTCGCCTTGTGCGTACCGCTAATCGCGCTGAACAGCGGGACGCCATACTGCTTCGAGACCGGATTGATCGCCATGAACACCGAACTCGAGCAGACACCAGTCAGAAGGTCGACCTTCTCGGTCAAGATCAGGTCGCGCGCCTGCTTTGCGCCCTCGTCCGGTTTGGTCTTTGAATCGCGCCAGATGATCTCTATCTGCCGTCCCGCCGCGCCGCCGGCCGCATTGATTTCCGCCAACGCGATCTTCATCGCCTTAATCGCCGAATGGGTAAGACCGCCACATGGGCCGGAAATGCCGCCGACGTAGCCGATCTTGATCGGATCCGCGGCCCGCGCGGTCAGCGCCAGCAGACCCAGTGCGGTAGCGCACAGAAGCGCCAGCGCGAATCGAATAAACAAAGAATTCCTACCGTGCATTGTTTCCTCCTGTCGGGACAGCGCCGGTCGCGTCGACCATGGCCAATCCTGCCCCAAATTGGACCCCATTGCCAGACGCCGCTGCTGGTGCCCGGCGGGGGGTCGTCTTGACGTTTTCGTTCGGGCAGCCGGAACAATCTTCCCCAAGCCTCGTTGCCTGAGAGAGTATAGGCACAGTTGCCCGATGAATGCATAGCGGTTGCGGTATCGCGGCTGCCGGTTCAATCTTCTCGGCGATAAAGCGCAGCTGTCTTGGAGGACCGATGACGACATTCAGCGGGCGACTCACTGCCGACATGGTGGAAGCATACAGCAAGTCCGGTTATTGGCACGTCGATACGTTCCACGATGTCCTGGCCCGACGCACGGACCAGCATCCGGACCACGAGGTGCTTTACGATGGCCGCTTCCGCGTCACCTACCGCGAGCTCGCGGACCGTGTCGATGCGGTCGCGGCGATGCTGCAGGCCCACGGCATCGGCCGCCACGACGTCGTTACCATCCAGCTTCCCAACTGGATCGAGTTCGCCAGCGCGTTCTTCGCCGTGGAGCGGCTGGGTGCCATCGCGATTCAGGTCAGCACCGACTTTCGCGAGCGGGAGCTCGAGTTCATCCTGGAATTCTCGTCGAGCGCGGCTTTCATCTGCGCCCGGGAACTTCGCGGCTTCGATCATCTATCGATGATCCGAAAACTCCGCCCGAAGCTGCCGTCGCTGCGCCTGGTTGCCTGCACCAATCCGGGAGATGACGACGACATCATCTCGCTTGCCGGCGCTGTTCATGGCGACCGGCCGGCGGCCGGCTTCGCGCCGGTCGCCATGGACCCCAACGAGATCTTTCGCATGGCCTTCACCTCGGGGACTACGGGAAACCCTAAAGCGGTGATCCACAGCCACAACACGACGCTGTCGGCCGCGCGAATTCAAAACGACGATTTGGGCATCGACGCCAATGAGGTTTTTCTGCTTTATCTGCCTTTCGGGCTGAATTGGGGGTATCTGGCGCTGCTGCAGACCATCATCGCCGGTGCCCGCGCGGTATTGCTCGATCGCTTTTCCGCCGCCGCCGCGCTAACGCTGATCGAGGCGGAAAAAGTGACCTATATACCGACCGCGCCGGCCTCCATCATCGCCATGCTGAACGAACCCGACCTCGACCGCTACGATCTCTCGTCGCTGCGACTGGTGGTGAGCGGGGGCGCCTCCTGCCCGGTGGAGACCATTCGGGAATACCGGGCGAAGATGAAGGGCGATTTCATCGAGCTCTACGGCATGCTGGAGTCGGGCTTCCACACTTACACCCGCGCCACGGACGATCCGGAAGCAGTCAGCGGCACCGTCGGCAAGCCGGCGTCGGGGCTCGGACTGCGGATCCTCGATGCCGCCGGCGATGACGTTCCGCCCGGCCAGGAGGGGGAGATCGCCGGACTCGGCCCGTCGATCCATCTCGGCTACCACAACAACCCCTCCGCCAATGCCGCCGCGTTTACCGCCGACGGCTGGTACCGAACTGGGGATCTGGGATATTTCGACCCGGCCGGAAACTTGGTCATCTCCGGACGCAGCAAGGAGATCATCAACCGGGGCGGCAAGAAGTTTCATCCTCGCGAAATCGAGGAGATCCTCTACACCAGCCCAAGCGTGCTCCATGCGGCGATCATCGGGGTCCCCGATCCGCGCCTCGGCGAACGCAATTGCCTGTGCGTGGTGCCGCGGCCGGGACAGTCGGTGACGCTCGAGGAGATGCTGGCGCTGGTGCGAGGCAAGGTCGCGACATACAAGCTACCGGAATCGCTAGAGATCTTCGATGCCCTGCCGTTTACGCCGACCGGCAAGCTGCAACGCCATCGGCTCGCCGAATGGGTTGCCGAGCGAGCGGCGTAATAGCGCAGGGCAGAGCGGCCCGGCATCACCCGGAACCCGGCGCGGACGAGGTGATATTGTTTGGATGAGGTGATATTGTTTGGTGGCGCAGTCGTCCACGTGGAGGTGAGATCCCGTGCGCATAGACGATCCTCAGATCCCGCCGTCCCGCATGCAAGCGTTCATGGAGGCCGGATATTGGACCGAGGCGACCACGAACGAGTGGCTGGAAGCAGCGGCGCGGGCGCAATCCGAGAAGATCGCGCTTTTCGACCCGCGCACGCGGCTCGACTACGCCACCTATTTCAAGCAGGCAGAGCGCCTGGCGGCACGGCTGGCGGCGCTCGGTCTGACGGCGGAAGACGTGGTCGCTATCCAACTGCCGAACTGGAACGAATTCGCGATTGCCATCAACGCTGCCATGCTGATCGGCGTACCGTTCTGTCAGTACCACAGCGACTTTCGCAGTCGTGAAGTGGAATTCATCCTGGGCTTCACCGAGGCGTCGGTTCTGATTGTCCCGCGTGAGTTTCGCGGATTCGATTACCTGGCCATGATCAAGGAGTTGAGGCCCAGACTGCCTAATCTGAAGCATGTGTTTGTCGTTGGCGACGACATACCACCGGGTTATTTTGATCTGCGCCAGTTCCTTGATGCCAACGATGAGCCGGAGATCTCGTCGGAGGTCCTGCGCGAACGCCGTCCCAACGGCAACCAGTTGGCGCGCACCGCCTTCACGTCGGGCACCACGGGAAATCCGAAGGCCGTTCTGCATGTCCACAATACCACGAATTGCGCCCTCAGGTTTCTCAATCGTGGGCAGCGGATCACGGCCGACAGCGTGCTGCTGGTGTTTCTGCCGGTCGGCCTCAATTGGGGCCTGTTCAATACCCTGCAGGCGATCAATGTCGGATGCCGGGTCGTCTTCCAGGATATCTTCCGGGCCGAGGAAGCGCTTGCGCTGATCGCGCGCGAACGGGTCACACACTTCTGCTGCGCCCCGGCGCATCTCGTCGCCATGCTGAACGCCCCGACATTCGAACGACACGACCTCGCCAGCGTGCAGGTGATCATGACCGGCGGCGCCTCCTGCCCGATCGAGGTTATTCGCGAAGTCCAGAGCCGGTTGCCGGGGCAACTGCTCGAGATGTATGGGATGCTGGAGTGCGGGACCCAGGCTCACACGCTCCTCACCAACGATCCGGAGGAAGTCTGCGGCACCGTCGGCAAGCCGGTGCCGGAAATGGGTATACGGGTGGTCGACGATCAGGGCAAAGAAGTGCCCGCCGGAGCGGTCGGAGAGATCCTGACCTACGGGCCCTCGGTCACCATCGGCTACTACAACAATCCCCAGGTGAACCGGCAGAGCTTTACGGCCGACGGCTGGTTCCATACTGGCGATCAGGGCAGCTTCGATGACAAGGGCTATCTGCGTATCGTCGGACGCAAGAAGGAGATGCTGATCCGCGGCGGGGCCAACATCTACCCGCGCGAAATCGAGGAAGTGCTCTACCAGCACCCGAAGGTTCTCGATGCCGCCATCGTCGGCGTTCCGGACAGCCGGCTTGGCGAGCGGGTCTGCGCCTGTATCGTGCCCAAGGCCGGCGAGAGCATAAGCTTCGAGGAGCTGGTCGCTTTTTTGCGCGACAAGATCGCGACCTATAAGCTGCCCGAGTACATGCAGACGCTGGAAGATCTTCCGCGTACCCCGACCGGAAAGGTCCAGAAGGGCCCTCTCAGAGACATCGTGGTGCAGCGGCTGGGCATCGATGGGGCATGACGAGATCGGATGAGCGGCCGCCATCGCCGGGCGCCGCATGAACGGCGCTTGCTTTCATTCCCTGGAAGCTTTCGAGGTATCTATCGCGCGGTGTTGGAGAGCCCCCGTTCAAGGAGAGACGACATGCAGTTGATCGACATGCATTCGCACTGGAAGACCAAGCGGGGCTATGTGCTGCAGACCGACGAGGAGCTGGGACAGCAGCAACGTACCTGGCGCTCAAAGCCCGAGTACGCGACCGAGGAAGAGATGGCCGAGGACTTCCGCCGGGCCGGGGTTCGCGTCATTCTGGACTTTGGCTTTACCAAGTTCGTATCTGTGGAGCAAGCGCGCGAGCTGCACGACTACGGCTTCGACACCCAGCGGCGGTTCTCGGATGTCATCCTCGGCAACTGGCTGCACTTCCAGCCCGAGATCGGCTGGCCGGCGCTGAAGGAGTTCGAGCGCTGCCTCTCCGTTGGCAGCGGGTTCGTCGGCCTTGCGGTCTCGGGTTCCGGCGGCGTCCCCGCCAGCGACGCCGCCTACGATCACTTCTACCACGTTTGCATCGAAGCCGATGTGCCGGCCCTCGTTTTCGTCGGAACTACCGGGCTCGGCGCTGGACTGCCGGGCGGCAACGGTATTCTGCTCGACCACTGCCATCCGCGCCATCTCGACCAAGTCGCCGCCCGATTCCCGGACCTGAAGATCCTCGCCGCCAGGCCGGCTTGGCCATGGCAGACCGAAATGCTCGCCATCCTGCTGCACAAGGCCAATGTCTGGTACGAGCTGCACGGCTGGTCGCCGAAGTATTTCACCGATGACTTGAAGCACGAGATCGCCGGACGGCTGCAGGACCGAGTCATGTTCGGCGCCGACTATCCGCTGTTGAGCTACGAGCGATTGATCGGCGACTGGCACAATTTGGGCCTTCAGGACGACACGCTCGAAAAGGTCTTTCATCGCAACGCCGAAGCGTTTCTCGACAGCGTGAGGGGATAGCATGGATCTCGGACTCGAGAACAAAATCGCCCTCGTCAACGGGGCGAGCCAAGGCATCGGCTACGCCATCGCCCAGACCTTGGCCGAGGAAGGCGCCAGGGTCGCCATCTCCGCACGGCGCGAGCCGGCGCTCGGCGACGCCGCGCGCCGGCTCGAACGTGAGACCGGCGGCGAGATCTTCCCGGTGCAGGGAGACATTCGCCGCGCCGAGGACTGCGAGCGAATCGTCGACGAGACCCTCCAGCGCTTCGGTGGTGTAGGCATCCTGGTCAACAACGACGGCGCGCCTCCGCTCGGGGCGTTCACGGATCTAGACGACCAAGCGTGGAGCAAGGCCGTTGAGCAGAACCTCATGAGCGTGGTCCGCTGCATCCGTGCCGTGGCGCCGCACATGAAGGCGCGGGGCGCCGGCAGCATCGTCAACATCACCGCCCTATCGGCGATCCAGCCGATTCCGGGGTTCGGGTTGTCGGTTGCCACCTGGGCCGGCGTGATCGGTCTATCCAAGACCTTATCGCGCGAACTTGCGCCAGAAATTACCATAAATACTTTGTGTCCGGGTCTGATAGACACGCCCCGCCTCAGAACCGTCACCGAGCAATCCGAAGAGGCCATGAGCGAGCTGACGCGGGAAATTCCGCTCGGCCACGTGGGCCAGGCGAAAGACGTGGCATCAGTGGTGGCGTTGCTAGTCTCGCCGCGCGGCCGCTACGTCACCGGCGCCACCCTCGCGGTCGACGGCGGCCTCTACAAAGGGCTTCTCTGAGCGGGCGGCAGTTGGTGCACCACGGCATTCCACCGCGCCGCCGCCCGGCCGGCCCTTTCGATGGATTTCGCCGTTGTGCCGGTTCGTCAAGTGTAACCATGCTGCCTCGACAGGATGTCCCTTTCGGGCCCTAATATTGCGGCTTCTCGAGTTCGATGAACGGACCTGCGTATTCCGGTCGCATCCGGCCAGTGATTCCGATTTAATCCGGCCACCTGTTCGGCGGCGTCGCGAGGCGACCTGCTCGCACTGCTTACCAACCTCGATCTGGTCGAAAATGTGCCGCCGGTGCAGCTCGCCATCCGCCTGCTGATCCCGCGGGGCAGCCGGATCCTGGAGCTAACCGAAATGGCGCACTACCTCGGTGGATTCGACGCCGAGATGCTGAGCTACACCTGGACGCCCGCGGATCGGCGAGCCGATGACCTGCAAGCAAAAGTGTGCGCGGCGGTGCAGCACGGCGAGCGCGCGGGCGTCGGCCGGCGGGCCATATTCCAGCGTATCCGGGAGCTAGCCTTTGCCGCCTGCGAACGGGTGGCGTCCACGCTGCCGCCGGCACGTGCCGACAGCCGTCCCGTGCCGGCTATGAGCGAGCCATGGTACTGCTGCGCCGAGCCGACCATAGAACAGCTCGCACGGGTGTTGTCGCTCGTCAAAACCTCATCGGCCGCAGAAGTCCCAGCATGTCAGCCCACTGACGACTAACGTCGGCAGCAGGTAAACGATCGTCCTGATCCTCGTCGCCTTCGTCGGCGGGATTGCCATGAACCGCGCAATGTTACAGTGGGAAAATATCGCTCTCCGCCAACAAGTGGCGAACCTGAAGCGGAAAAGATGAAGTGGTCCTGGATCTTTGTCCCGAACTTGCGTTTTTGGACCGCCTGCTCGCCGGGCTTTACGCTGGACGCCATCTGGGCAGTAAGCAGGCTATCTCCCAGGTTTCTCCCGTGTTAGCGAAGCTCACCCGAATTTAACGACATCTTTGCACCCTCGAAACGTCATCAGCGGTTCGCTTGTGCTCTTCTCCTTGGACCTCACCTGACCGGATCGTCACCTTCAAGTGGAAAGACTACCGCGCAAACGGCCGCTACCGGCAGAAGACCATGACGCTCACGACAGACCAGTTCATTCGCCGCTTCCTCAGCCATGTGCTGCCCAAAGGCTTCCATCGCATCCGCCATTACGGCCTGCTCGCCATGCCGCCGCCCGAGGCCGGCGATGACCAGACCGTCGACGCGACCGACGAAGCGCCGGCCAGCACCTATCCGTGTCCCGCTTGCGGCGGCCGCATGGTGATCATCGAAACCTTCGAGCCGAACGCCTCACCCCGACATCCCCGGCAACGCGCACCGCCGATGTGCCGGAGTGACATCTCATGATGCCGCCAAATTGTAATGTTGACCCGGAGCGCCGCTGGTCCACGACCAGCCACGGCACCGCTCGCGCCCGGTCGGCCAATCACCGACAGAACCTGCCTGACAAGTCATCTCGCGACCCTGCCGGCGGGCGCCAAACCTCTCCCCAACCCCATCTGGATCAGGCACTGCGATCACCAAGGCCGGGCTACGTGCGCGCCACCATCATCGCCGCCCCGG
Source organism: Bryobacterales bacterium (assembly GCA_047516085.1). GTDB lineage: Bacteria > Acidobacteriota > Terriglobia > Bryobacterales > UBA6623 > JAKZVK01. The sequence continues at coordinate 7,946 of JAKZVK010000414.1, read as the reverse complement.
TAGAATCCCATAGACAGCGAAGCACCCCGCGATTTCCTGCCTTGGCGCTTCTCGGACGCTGGAAGCCGCAGTGTGCAACCATCTACGCCCTGCCGGTGTCCGACTAACCTGCACAACCTCGGACGGACGGCACTCCTATCCTGATCGCCCGCACCTGAGGGTCAAGCCGACGTAACCCGGTAAAGCGGACATTTAGATCGAAGGCTCACCGTCTTGGCAAAGGTGGCGTGAACTGCATCCGATAAGGAGGCTTATGGCTCCCGGTCGCATGCGAGATCGACAAGAGCCTGCCGCGATCACCGGAGGAGTTCCGAGAGCAATCGGCGCTCCGCGATGGCTTCCTTCGTGTAGAGCCCGTGGCGATACATGCCGTTTCACATGCCCGTTGGCCGCCGCCACCGGCCCCGTGAAATCGGCAACCAGTCCAGCCCTTCACGGCGGGAGCCTTGCACTGCTTCTCGATCCATTTCGAGGTCGCCGAGCACCACGGACTGAACTGGTAGGGCGGTCACCTCAATGGGCGAGCCCCTTTGGAACCTCGGGCGTTGGCACCGCGCGCAGTACCGTCTCGTCCCCGCCGTTGACACCCAGCACCTTGCGCCCGAACTCGTCCAGCCGAACGGTGTCCTCGGCGTGGTTCGCGGCGACCACAACCCAGGCCCGGAGCGGCGCCGGGTTGCGGCCGATCATCTCCACCAGGTCGTCGTCGGCAACGCCGAGGCGCTTGGCCATGGCCGGCGACAGCGTCACTGTGCGGCGACGGCCGCGGGCGCCGACATAGGGGTCCAGTGCGTCGTCCGCGACCACCTGGACCCGGTACCGCGCCGCCGCCATTACCGCCCGCGCCGCCTCGGTCGCTGCCAGATCGACCTCGTCGGCGTCGTCGAGAACGACACCATAAGCCTTGGCCGCGCGTTCCCGGCTGACGAAGCCGTCGACCACGTCCGCGCGCACCCGCGCCGGGTCCCGGGTCAAGGGGTCGCCGTAGCCGCCACCGCCGGCCGAGCGCATCACCACCTTGTCGTCGAAGCGAACCGGATGGCCGGTCACCTTGCCCGGCGTCTCGAAGCCGATTTCTTCCCCGTCGCGCACTACGGAGACGATATAAGGTGCACCGCTGCCGCCGCCGAGTACCCCGAAAGGCGGAATCACCGCCCGGTCGCTGAGTACAGAATAGCTGCCTTCCGCGTCCAGGAGACGCACCTCGCGTCGCATGCCGAGACCGCCCCGGTTCGCACCCTCGCCGCCCGAATCGATCCGCAGTTCGCACCGCTCGATGATCAGCGGCATCTCGTTCTCGATCGATTCCACGGTCTGCACCGAGGGCAGGTTTCCGAAGTCGACGTTGACCATGGCACTCGGTCCGTCATGCTCCAGCACCCCGCCGTTGCCGCCCGCCGGCGCCTCGTAATAAACGTACTGTCGATGGCGCCGCTTGTTGTAGCCGCCGATGGCGTTCGGAAACGAACTGCCGCAAAGATCGCCCGACACCAAGTCTGGAATGATCTGGGAGAGTGCGCCCAAGGTCACCGAGACGGCGCGCTTGCGCACCTCGCCGTGGGCGCCCGCGGGCGCGTCGTTGCGCACGTCGGTGATCGAGGCCTCTGGCGCGCGCAACTCGATCGGCCGGAAGGCACCGTGATTGACCGTGCCGCCCGGGTCGAGGGTCGACTTGATGGCCACGAAGACTCCCGCGCCCGTGACCGCGAGCGAGGAGTTCACCACGCCAGGCACCTGCGGGTTCGAGCCCGCGAAGTCGGAGATGATCTGGTCGCCGACGACGCTCAGCTTGATGCGCATCAGGACCGGGTCGAGCCTGCCCTCGTTGTAGTATTCAAGATAATCCTCGTAATAGTAGTCGCCGTCCGGCAGCTTGGCGATTTGCTCCCGCAAGCGGCGCTCGGTGCGGTCGAGGTTGAGCCGGACGCAGTCGATCACGCTTTCCTCGCCATACTTGGCGTAGATTTTGCGGATGCGCTGCTCGGCGATCTTGCAGGCGCCGATCGAGGCGTTCAAATCCCCTTCGCGCTCCTCAGGCACGCGCATGTTGGCCATCAGGAGCGCCATCGCCGAACGATTCACCCGGCCCTCCTCGACGATCTTGATCGGCGGAATGCGCACCCCCTCCTGATAGATGTTGGTGGAAAGGCCCGAATAGCTGCCAGGCACCATGCCGCCGACGTCGACCCAGTGCGCTCGTACGGCGGGAAAGATTATCAACGCGCCGCTCTCGTCGAATACGGGGTAGAGAACGGTCACGTCGTTCAGGTGGGTGCCGCCCCGGTAGGGATCGTTCAGCAGCACCACGTCGCCCGGTTTCAGATCGCCTTCGAAGTCGTCGAGCCCGCAGCGCACGCCCCAGGGCAGCGGCAGAACGTGGCCGGGATGATCCCAAGACTGCGCCACCAATTGCCCGTCGGGAGCGAAGAGTGCGCAAGAGAAATCGTCGAACTCGTAGATCACCGACGAATAGGAGGCGCGGATGATGGTGGCGCGCATCTCCTTGACGATCGCCACGAGCCCTTCGGTGACAACCTCGAGGGTGATCGGATCGACGCTTGCCTCGGCCATCCCCTACCTCCGTTCGAGTATCAGATCGCCGAGGCCGAGCACGCGTCCGCGCCAGCCCGGCGGCAGCACGGTCGTGGAACCCTCTTCCTCGACGATCGCCGGCCCTTCGATCTCGACATCGAGCGGCAGCCGCGCGCGGTCGTAGATCGGTGTCTCCCGGAAGGCGCCCTCGAAATAGACCTCGCGGCGCTCGACGATCGCATCCGACAGGCCGCCTTGCACGGTCCAGGCCGGCAGGTTCGGTTTGGCCGCGCGGCCGATGGTGGCGACCCGGAAATTGACGATTTCGGTCGCGCCTTCGCTGCGGTGGCCAAAGCGGCGGTCGTGTACCTCGTGGAAGGCAGCGTCCACGTCCTCGGCCGTGCGCACCGTATCGGGAATATCGACGTCGAGCTCCCAGGACTGGCCCAAATAGCGCATGCCGAGCGAGCGGCGCATGACGATATCGTCGGCCGCCACACCCTCCGATTGCAGATTGCCACGGCCCTTGTCCTCAATGTCTTGGAATACCGCGTCGATATCCGCGAAGCCCGCCTGCGCGGTCAAAAGCGTCCGGGTCAGCACGTAATCCTGCCGGATGTCGGAAATCAGCGAGCCGAAGGCGGCGAAGTTGCCCGGCCCGAGCGGCACCAGGACGCGCGAAATGTCGAGTTCGTCCGCGATCAGAGTGGCGTGCATCGGCCCCGCCCCGCCATAGGCGCAAAGTACGAAATCTCGCGGATCGAAGCCCTTGGCGATGGAGATCTGCTTGATGGAGCTGACCATGCGCGCGACGGCGATGCGCACGATACCGTCGGCAAGCGCATGCGCGTCAAGGCCGAGACTTGCCATAATCGACGTCATAGCCTCGAGCGCAAGTTCCTTTGAGAGAGCGATGCGGCCCGCGAGTCGGCTCCCGGGATTGAGGCGATGCAGCACCAGGTTCGCGTCGGTCACCGTCACGTCCGACCCGCCCTGCCCGTAGCTGGCCGGCCCCGGAGCCGCACCGGCGCTTTGCGGTCCGACCATCAAGATGTCGCCGGCGTCGAGCCAGGCGATGCTGCCGCCGCCGGCGCCCACCGCGTTGATCTCGATCTGCGGCGTACGGTTGACGTATTCGCCGATCGTCTGCTCGTTGGTCAGGGGCACCTGAAAGTCTTCGATTAGGCACACGTCGGTGCTGGTGCCGCCCATATCGCAGGTGATCAGGTTCTCGATACCCGTGAGCGCGCCCAGATGCACCGTCGCTGCCACCCCGCCAGCCGGGCCCGACAGCACCGTGCTGATCGGCAACCGCCGCGCCCGGGTCGTGGTCGAGACGCCGCCGTTCGAGGTCATGATGAAGACTTTGTGCCGATAGCCGGTCTCGGCGAGCCGCGCCTCCAGCAGGGTCAGGTAACGGTCCATCAGCGGGCCGATATAGGCGTTGAGCGCCGTCGTGTTGAATCGCTCGTACTCGCGGAACTGGGCCAGCACATCGGAGGAAGTGCAGATGAAAATATCCGGGTGGGCCTCGCGCAGCGCCGCCGCCGTCCGCCGCTCGTGCTCGGGGAAGGCGTAGCTGTGCAGGAAGCAGACCACGACCGCGTCGTCGGGCCCGAGCACGAGCCCGTCGATTGCCGCCCGCACCTGATTCTCGTCCAGCGGGACGCGCACGGAGCCATCGTACATGATGCGCTCGTCGATCTCGGCGGCGCGTGTGCGGGGCACGATGGGCGGCGGTTTCAGGGTCTTGATGTCGTAGAGCACCGCCCGGTTGGTGCGCGCGATCTCGAGCACGTCGCGGAAACCCCGCGTCACCAGCATCCAGACCTTAGCCCCTTTGCCTTCGAGAATGGCGTTGGTGCCGATGGTGAGACCGTGCACGAAGCGCCCGATGGCGCCTGCGTCCACCTCCAAGCCGCTGAGCGCGCTGATCACGCCTTCAGTCGGGCTCGCGGGCGTCGACGGCACTTTGGCGTAGCGGATAGATCGCCTCTCGTCGTCATAAACCACCGCGTCCGTAAACGTACCGCCGACATCGACTCCGACCCAAAGCATCTTGCGCGCCCCTGTTTCTCAGCGGCCTTGGAACACCGGCGGGCGTTTTTCCGCGAAGGCGCGGATGCCTTCCTGATAATCCTCGCTCGCGAGCGCTCTCGACAAGACCGTCTCAATCTCCGCGGCCTTGGCATGCTCCTCATTCGCCGCTAGCGCGTTCAGGATGAGCTTGGTGCCGGCAATCGTTAAAGGTGCGTTGGCGATCATCCTGGCGGCGAACGCCTTGGTCGCGTCGAGCGCGCTTTCGCCTTCGCCCGCCAGCTCGTTGACGAAACCCATCTCGAAGGCCGCCGTGCCGTCGAAGCGCTCGGCAGTGAACAGGATCCGCTTGGCGTTGGCCAGTCCGACCAAGGCCAACAGCGCGCGGCACTCGTCTGTGTTGTAAACGATGCCCAGCCGGGCGGCCGGAATGCCAAAGTCGGCGCTCGGCTCGGCAACCCGGAAATCGCACGTCTGGGCGAGCCCGAAGCCGCCGCCGATGCAATAGCCGGTGACCGCCGCGATGGTCGCCTTGGAGACGTTCCGGATGGCCTCGCTGCAGTCGATTACCGCCTCTTCGTAGCGGGCGCCGTCCTCGGGGCCGCTGCGCACTTCGTCGAACTCCGAAATGTCGGCACCCGCGCAGAAATAACCGCCGGCGCCGGTGAGGATCACCACACGGGCCGCGCGATCCTCCTCCAAGGAACGGAAGATTGCCGCGAGCCGCCGCCACATGTCGAGGGTCACGCAATTGCGCCGGTGGGGCCGGTTCAGGGTCACGACGACGATCCTGGGATCGCCGCGATCGATCAAAATCACGTCCTCGGTCATGGCACGGCTTTTCCGGTCTCGCGGGGCCGTCTTCGCGCTCGGCCCCGGGTCTGTGGTGTCGAGTTCAGCATGAGCATAGTGTCACGGGCGATGAATAATGACCTGGTGTTCGACCCTGTCAACACTTCATCCCGGAGACAGAGCAAATGACTTGTCCACTAGCGAAGATACGCGTGATCGATCTCACCTCGCGCGTGTCGGGGCCCTTTTGCACCATGGTGCCGGGGGTAATCGAAGGGATTTCCGGCGGTGCTCGATTGACCGGTCAGAAATTTCGGTTTACGGCGCCGCCGTCGACGGTGATCACCGTGCCGCTGACGTAGGACGCCCGAGGCGAGGCCGCAAATACGATCACGTTGGCCAATTCCTCGGGCGTGGCCATACGCGAAAAGGGCAGGTTTAGGCCCTTCTCGAACTCTTGCCAACGCTCGGGCGTGCCGTATTTCTGCTCACTCCAACCGCGCAGCATGGTGAGGCCCCGGTCCGTCGCGGTCATGCCCGGGTTGACGCCGACCACGCGCACGCCGAAGTCCGGGGCGCGGGCGCCGAGAGCCCGGGTCATCGCCATCAGCGCGGAATTACCACTAGTACCTAGGACGTACATGGCATTGATACGCTCGCCGGCATTGCCGATTACACTGACGATCACGCCCTCGCCACGCTTCGACATGGCGCCGTAAAACGCACGGCATAGATTGACATATCCGAATACCTTGAGATCCCACGATGAGCGCCATGTCGTTTCGTCCACCTCGGTTATCTCGCCGGCCGGATTGGATCCTGCATTGTTGATGACGATATCGACGTCCGCGCAGGCCGTCGCAAGCCGTGCTTGATCCTCGCTCTGCGACAGATCGACGGCGTGGGTGCGCGCGTCAATCCCGTGTGTCTGTCGCAGGATCGCCGCCAATTGTTCCAGGTCGTCAGCCGTGCGCGCCGCCAGTTCGAGATGGCAGCCCTCCGCCGCCAACAGCTCGGCGGTCGCCCGCCCGATCCCCTTGGTCGCCCCCGTGACCAAGGCGTTTTTGCCCGCTAGCATCAAGTCCATTCGTCGATCTCTGTTTGTCCAGCCTAAGGCACCTTAGCTTGGACCGCGCCAGCGTGCTATTTCAAAAGTAAGGTTGGGGAGAAACCTCAATTGGCCTTTCAGCGGCCAAAACGCGGGCATACAAGGCGAACATATGGTGATGTTCGAGCACACGCTTGAACCGCACAATCTGGTCGTCTGCACGCTCTGTTCCTGCTATCCATGGCCGGTCTTGGGTTACCCCCGGCTTGGTTGAGCCGGATGCTATGATCGGGGTGGTGAAGGTAAGACGACGACCCGGAACCGGTGTCGACGCTATTTTAGGATTGGGAATGCCAATGGGTGATGGCCAATGAGCGATAGCCATGGGTGATGGGTATCGAGCCGTACTCGATTTCTACAACCAGCGCGGATATGGCCGGAAACTGGGCCCGGGCCAACGGCCGGCCGTGCTCCTGTTGAATGGTCCCTTCACGTTGCCTTTGGTTCGTTCAGCGGAATAGCGCTTCGACGCGGCGAGCTTGGGCTGTTAGACTTCAACATCGTGCGATGGACGCACCGGAACAGGAGTAAACTATGACCGACAAATGGGAATTCTCACATAGCAAAGCCAGCGAGGCGGTATGGACCCCGGGTCTCAGGGAAGTCTTCGAGTACCGTGATCTCGGTTGGAAGGACTCGAGCAATGGAGACTACGTGGCCCATATCGTCAAGGCCAACGGCAAAGAAATGACGGACGAAGTTCAAGATTGGCACGTTCATGACTGCACTTTCCAGTTCGTCATGGTGCTAAACGGTTGGGCCGAGTTCGAGTACGAAGGCCAGGGCATCCGCCGGATCGAAAAGGGCGACTGCCTTAACCAGCGACCGGGTATTCCGCATCGCGAAATCGCATGCTCGAAGGACTTCGAGGTGCTTGAGATTGTTGCCCCCTCCGATTTCAAGACCCGCATCGTCAACGCACCGACCTCGGCAGCAGCGGCAGAATAACGCAAATCAGGACGCCGCGCGTCCGATTATCCCGGGCCCTCTGGTCGCGGTGCCACGGGCCTCGTGACCCGTGACTCGGCTTTGGAACGCTAACAATGATGCTTGGTGTGTGATCACCACAACAAAATCGCGAGCGGTGCCATTACAATAGGAAAAAACATCAGCGGATCGAGTCATGGCGCACACTTTGCTCCACCTCTTCCTCGCCCTACTGATCGTTTGCCTGGTCCTCAACTCTGACGACGCACAAGCGGACCAGATCGACGGGCATTGGTGCTACAAGGATGGCCGCAGCCTCTCGATCCGCGGCCCACAAATCATTACGCCTGGGGGCAGCAAAATGCGCGGCGACTACGACCGCCACGGCTTCGCCTATGTGGTGCCGAAGGGGGTCGTGTCCGATAGTTGGTGGAAATTGGTTTTTGGCGTAGCTCCCGATCACGATGGTTGCTCAATCAGGCGGCGAGGTCAATCGGCTTCTTGACCGGCGCTTGGTCGAGTGTTTGCCAGCCACCGACGCGGCGCATGG
>JAKZVK010000413.1:0-12001 GCA_047516085.1 Bryobacterales bacterium | reverse complement strand
GCGGCAGGTAGCGATCCGATTCTGGGCGCGGGCACGGCCTGCCGTGCCCCTACTTTTTCGAGGCGGTTCCTGCGTCGGCTTGGCCGTCGTGCGGATCGGCCGATGAGGCTAGTTCACTTCGGTGAAGCGGCGGCGTATTTCGACGACGAGGGCGAGAACAAAGACCCAGGGTAAGACCGCGAGTAGAACGGCGCGGGTGAGAAAGTCCTTGAGCGATGAATGAGTCGATTGGTTTGGGGTCATGGTTGATTCCTCGTTGGCCTCGCGGGGGTGTGGGGCGTTATCGCTCCAAGCACCGCCCAACAACGACGCCCTTGAAAGCGTTGCCTCCGCTGCCGGGGCGTTCACCACAACGTTGCTTGAGCGTCTGCCGGGCCTGTGACGGCAACTCGCCGGACGGAGTGGGTTCCAGCAGCCGTTGTCCGGCAGCGGCTTGCGCCACCCAGGCGGCGATGGCAAACAGTACCCAACTTCTTCGATGAACTTGCATGGCGTTTCTCGAACCTCCTCCAGTGCCCCCATTTGGTGCAGTCAGGGGGCCGCTTGTGGGCGCATGGCAAAGGGCTTTGCAGTCAGTCAGATAGGGCAGTGGCGCGGCCGGGAGTCGCAAATGTGGCCGCAAGTTCTTGCTGACACCGCCAGCCTGAGTTGGCATCGCACCCGAGCGGCCGGTGGCAGGGAAGGGAAGCGCGCCAATCCCCCAAGAGATCCCGGCGAGACCTCTGCTGGGACCGGTGCCGCGGGGCCTGGAGGCCGTGTGGGCCGACTTAGTCCGCAGGAAGAAAGGAGTTTGGCAATCGCTGTGCTAGACTCGCCACAAACCTAACGGTTCTCCATACAGCGAGGAGGGGCGCGTTGGAGAGCGAAACGAAAATCCTGGTCATCGACGACGAAGAGTCAGCACGCTACGCGGTTTCGCGGGCGCTGTCGCAACAGGGGCATACCGTCGAAGAGGCCCCGGACGGCGCCACGGCCCTCGCCGCCATCGATCGCTTCCAGCCGGACGTCATCGTCTCCGACATCAACATGCCGGGCATGGACGGCCTCGCCCTGTTGCGTCGGCTGAACGAGCGCAGCGAGCCGCCGCTGGTGGTGCTGATCACCGCCTACGGCTCCGAGCAGATCGCCGCCGAGGCGCTGCGCTCGGGCGCCTACAACTATCTCTCGAAACCGTTCGAGTTGGAAGACCTGCGGGTCACGGTGCGCAACGCGGTCGAGAAACAGCGGCTGCTCCGCGAAAACCGCCGCTACACCGAGGAGTTGAAGCGGACACTCGAAGAACTCAAGGAGTCGCAAACGGCCCTACTGCGGGCCGAGAAGATGGCGTCGCTTTCGAAGCTCGTCGCCGGAATCGTCCACGAGATCAACACACCATTGGGCGTGTTGCGAAGCATCAGTGACACGACGAGTCGTGCCGCGCCGCGGGTTGAGGCGCTGCTGAGGGGCGAGCCATTGCCCGAGGGGCAGTCATCGTCGCGGCTGGCGCAAGCCCTTACGGACGCAGCGGCGCAGTCGCAGGTGGCGTGCAATCGCGTCTCAACGATCTTGAAAAACTTGAAGGACTTCGCCCAACTCGACCGTGCGCAGTTCCGGCGGGCGATGATCATCGAGGGCATCGAGCAGTCGCTGGAGTTCCTGCGGGACGAGTTGGACGACGGTATCGAGATCGTCCGCCGCTTCGACCATCTGCCCGAGATCGAATGCTCGCCGCGCGAGCTGAATCAACTCTTCATGAACCTGCTGCTCAAGGCCCGCGACTCGATCCGCCGGCACGGTGGGGCCGGCCGAATCGAACTCCGCGCGCAGCGGGCCGGGGACATGGTGCGACTCGAGATCACCGACAACGGCGAGGGCATTCCCGCCGAACACCTGCCGCATGTTTTCGATCCGGGGTTCAGGGAAACGATGGGCCGCGTAGGGATCGACTTAGGGCTGCCGATCTGCTACCAAATCGTTAAGTCCCACCGTGGGCGGATCGAAGTCGAAAGCCCGCCCGGCCAGGGGACGAGGTTCGTCGTCATGCTGCCCGTGAAGCGTCCCGCCGAAGAGTCCCCATGCTGATCGAAGTTACCTTGCAGTTGCTGGGCTATGTGGCCGGCGCGACACTGCACGCCTTCTTGGTCTCGCTGCTGGCGTGCAAGATCCGGTCGGGAACGCTGGGGCGCCTGTTCTTCGGGGCGGCTGTCAGCGCCGTCCTGTGGTATGCGGGCGAGGCGGCTGCTTTCTTCTACCGCATCAATAGCGACAGCTAGGACAGTCTATTTCTAAGCGTGACGGAGGCGGTTGCGGAGGTTGGGCTGATCGCCGCGCCGGCCTTTCTGTTCCATCTCGGGGTTGTTTCGGGACGGTTGCCGAAGTGGCTCGCTGTGCTGGGCTACGGCCTGGCACCAGTGGCCGTCTGGCTGATTCAGGGTGATGGTGGCCGCGGCCATCGTTACCTCCTGGCGGCGGTGCTAGCGGCCGTTGCGCTGCTCTGCGTGCGGGCGGCACGGAGAGAAAGTTCGTTACGGCTGCGAAGGTTCTTCTTTTCCTTTGCTATCGCGTTGGCCGTCCCGGCGGTAGTGGTGACGGCAAGCGATACACCGGCGGCGATGATCTGGTCGTCGCTGGTACCGTCGGTTTGCTTCGTTTACTTCGTGCAGCGTTACAACTTCCTGGGCTTGCAGATTCGGCGGCAGCTCAGGTTCGCGTTGATGCTGGGGCTGTTCGTCGCGTTCTATCTGTTTGTGGTGCGCAGGCTGGTGGACTTTGTCGAAGACGAGTTTGGGTTCTTCGGCACGGTGACGGAACTGGCGATGATCTTCGCGGCGGCCTTGGTGTGGCTGCCGCTCTATGGTTGGATGAATCGGTTCCTCTCCAAACGCGCGCAGCTCTACGCCGATTTCAGCAAGCGTTTGATTGAAGAGGCCGCGGGAGTCTTGGAGCCCCCGAAGCGGGTCCAATTTCTCGCCGAAGAGGTAGCCCGGACCTTCGAACTGAAAAGAGTGCTGCTGGCCACCGCGGGAGAGAATCGGTTCGAGGGCCGCATTGGTTTCGAAGACGAAGCGGTGTCGCCGGACGCGTTCGCGGAACTCGAATCGCTCGTCTACGCGGGGCGCGAGGAGTTCGTCCACACGCATCTCACCCGCGTCGACGAGTTGCGCAAGATCCTCGAAGCCGGCGGCTTCAACTATTTGTTTCCGCTGTGGTATGAGGACCGCCTGACGGGGCTGCTGTTGCTCGACTCCTCACCACGCATCTTCATGGACGAGGACGAGAGCATTCTGCTGGGCCTGTGCCGGCAGATTTCGCACTCGATCGAAACGGGCAAAATCGTCGCGGAGAAGATACAGATTGAGAGGGCCTTGGTGCAGCAAGAGCACCTGGCGCGGCTTGGCAAGGCGGCGGCGGCGATCGCGCACGAAGTGAAGAATCCTCTCAGCTCGATGAAGACGCTGGCGCAGCTCATGCGCGAGGACGAAGACGTGCGGGCGAAATACGATCGCGACCTGTCGTACATGATCGGCGAAATCGACCGGCTCGATGCCAGCGTGCAGCAGTTGCTGTCGTTCTCGCGGCCGGCGCCGGAGAAAACCGGCGATGTCGATGTGGCCAAGCTGGTGGCGAACGCCACGCAGACCTTGCAGCGGCAGTCAGCAGGGCGGAGAATTGCGGTGGAGTATCGCGACGGAGCAGCGCCGCTGCTGAAGGACTCGCATCCTGAGTTGATCCAGCAGATTGTGTTGAACCTGGCGTTGAATGCCATTCAGGCGTCCTCCGACGGCGGGCGCGTGATGGTGGAAGTGACGGGTGCGCCGGAGAACCATGTCTCGATTCGCGTGGCTGATGAGGGACCGGGCATTGCGGCCGAGATGCGGGAGCGCGTGTTCGAGCCTTTTGTCACCACCAAGCTGAAAGGCACCGGGCTGGGGCTGGCGATCGTTAGAAAAAATGTTCGGCTGCTCGGCGGAGAAATCGAGCTCGAGAGCCCGATCGCCGAAGGACGCGGCACGCGGGTCACCGTGCGCCTGCCGGTCTCATGAGACGCGATCGCTTCCTCCTGGCGCTGCTGGTGGGATGGTCTGTCCTGCCGGTGTCGCGCGTGGCGGCTGCTTCGGGGGACGGTGCGCTGCTGCCGGCCGGACAGGTAGCGAAGGTCCAAGAAGGGATCCAGGCGAACTATGATCTCGAGCACGGCCGGGCCGCCGCGCTCTTCGAGGCGATGATTCGCGAGGATCCCGACGACGCGGTCGGCTACATCTTTCTCGCCAAGACGTACTGGCTCGAGGAGCTGGTCAAGAAGCAGGAGTTGAGCATCGACCGGTTCGCTTCGTCGGACTTCTTCGCGGAGTCGCCAAAGTACATGCCGGAAGTCTCGCCGGCGGTCGAGCGGCGGTTCTTGCGCGTCGCCAAGCAGGGGATCGAGAAGGCGCGGGCGAGGTTTGACCGCAACGCCGAGGAACCCGCGGCGCTGTTCCTGTTGGGGCTTGCCTATCAGAATGTGGCGAGCTACGAGGCAAGCCTGAAGCGGTCGTGGTGGGCCGCATTCCGCGCCGGGTCAAAGACCTACCGTTACCATCGCGACCTGCTGCGCCTCAAGCCCGACGTCTACGACGCGTACATCAGCACGGGCACGTTCGAATACGTGACGGGCAGCCTCGGTTGGAGCACGCGCTGGCTGGCGTATCTGTTGGGCTACCGCGGCAACAAGGAAAAAGGCCGGCAATTGCTGCGGATGACGAGCGAGCACGCAACGTTGGTCAACCACGATGCGCGCGTCTTGCTGACACTGATCTACACACGCGAGCGACGCTTCCAAGATGCGTTTGACGAGATGTCGACGTTGCTCAAGAGCTTCCCGAAGAACTACCTGGTGCATCTCGACATGGGCGGGATCGCGTTGCTGATGCAGCGGCACGAAGCCGCGTTGACGATCTATCGCGACATCCTTCGTAAGGTCGAGGCCAAGGAAGACCGCTACGACCGGTTGGAGAAGGCCGCCATTCACAACCGGCTCGGCGTGGCTTTCCGCCACCAGGGCGACTTGACCGAATCAGTGGCGTCGTTCCGCCAATCGCTTGTGGAGAAGCCGGCGGCTGAGCAGACACGCACCGTCACGCATCTGGAGCTGGGTAAGACGTACGACCTGCTGGGCCGGCGCGCCGAGGCCGAGAGGCAATACCAAAAGGTTTTGGACTATGGCGATTTCGCCGGCTCTCGAGACGAAGCACGCGACCTTCTGCGGCGGCGGTATGCGCGCGATTAAGATGCGGTGTAGGGGAACGAACGAAGCCGACGGCGGTTGAACGCGAAACTCAGTAGAGGTCGATGTCGCGGAGGGCGGGCTTCACAGGGCCCTCGGTGCGGGCCTTTTTGAGCAGGCCGTCGAAGCGCTTGCCCGCCTCTTCTTCATGGCGCCGCTTGGCGGCGACCTGCTGCTGGAACTGCTCGTCGCGGCTGCTCTCCGCCGCTTTCAACTGTTGCACTGCCTCGCGCAGATCGCGTGTCGTGGTTTCGGGCGCGGGGACCTGATGGGAGAGGATGACCTGATTCGAGGCGTCGATCTCCAAGATGGCGCCGCAACACGGACACTCGGTCTCGAATACCTCGTCCGGCATGCCCTCATCGTAACGCAAGAGTCATCGATTCCGCCGCGAAAATTCACTGTGGATTTACCGGCCGATCGAAAGGCCGGGGCGTCTTTAGTTTTCGCCAGGTCTAACCGATACCGTCTATGAAACGGTGGCGGCGCACGCACGGTTGAAAGCATCACCCGATTGAACGATAATCGGGTTCGGGATCGGGGATACCGCGCCGGACAGGGCGATCATCGCAACCCTCCAACCCGCGTAGCCATCCAAGAGATAGACGTCCTGATCAAACGGAGCCCCAGTGGACGAACGCCTCAAACATCTGATGCAGCAACTCGGCAACGCGATCAACGATACGCTGTCCGAGTCTGACGGCATCGCCGAGGTGATCGGCGAGATCAAGAAAGAGGGCTACGACGTCTTTCTTGTGCTTGAAGCCACGATTGGGTTTAATCGCCGCGCCGAAGACGAGGGCAACCGCGTTCACGACGAAGCGTTTGTTCCGTCGGAAGTTTCGTTCACCCCGCAGGACCACGCCTTCCTCAGAGCCCTCAAGATCACGATGGATGAGTAGGGTCGGCCGTCGGGTTTGCCGCGGCGCTTGGCGGATCGCGTCGCGCCACTACACGATGAGCATGCAGTCGCCGTAGGAGTAGAAGCGATAGCCTTCGCGGACAGCGTGGGCGTAGGCGTCGAGCGCGAGTTCGCGTCCGGCGAAGGCGCACACCAACATCAACAGCGTCGATTGCGGTAAGTGGAAGTTGGTGAGCAGCAGATCGACGGCCTTGAAGTCGAACCCGGGATAGATGAACAGTTGTGTGTCCCCGGCGCAGGGCTTAAACCGCCCGCCGCCTTCTCGGATGGCGTGCTCGAGCGTTCGGACGGTTGTCGTTCCGACGGCGACGATCCGCTCGCCGGCGTTGAGTTCGCCGGCCGCCTGTTCTGAGATCTCGAACGGTTCGGCGTGGACCTTGTGCTCTTCGACCTGTTCGGCCGTGATGGGTTGAAAGGTGCCGAGGCCGACGTGTAGGGTTACCTCGACACGATGAACTCCCAGTTGATCGAGTTGGCCGAGGACCTCCGGCGTGAAATGCAGTCCGGCGGTCGGGGCGGCCACGGCGCCCGCCTGCCGGGCGAACACGGTTTGATAGCGTTCCCGGTCCGCCGATTCGTCTTACCTCTTGATGTACGGGGGCAGCGGCGTGTGGCCGATGCGCGCCAGCGTTTCATAGAAGTCGTCGTCGGAGGTGAACTCGACGACGCGTAAACCGAGTTCGCCGTGTTCGATGATCTCCGCCTCCAGCCCCCCGGGGAACTGAATCCTCTCGCCGACGCGCAGCTTGCGGCCCGGACGCACCAGCGCTTCCCAACGCAGGGGACGGTCGCCGACCTTTCTCAGTAGCAGCACTTCGACCAGGCCGCTAAGGTGCGTCTTCGATGTGGTGGCGTGCACCCCGGCGCGGCGTCCGAACAGGCGGGCCGGGATTACCTTGGTGTTGTTGACAACCAAGCGGTCGCCGAAGTGGAGGTACGGTGGGAACTCACGGAAGGTGCGGTCCTGCCAGGTTCCGCCGGAGCGGTCGACGACCAGCATGCGCGCGTCCGCGCGGTCGTCGAGAGGATGCTGCGCGATTTGTTCCGCGGGGAGGTGGTAGTCGAAATCGGAGACGCGCAAGGTTTCATTCTACGAAGGCTCGGGCTTGGGCCTCGATCCAGCGAAGGTTGGAAGGACCGTGCCGGGAACGCGGGTTACGGGGTCGACGCCTTGGGCTGCTGAGCGTTAGGGCAAGGTTGCCCTGGGTGCATGCGTGGTGGGTTGCTGCCCCGAGAACCGAGGAATCGGTTCTCGGCAAGCCTGGAGCCTTACGCTACGGGGCTACTTGATCTTGATGTTGGTGTCCTCGACGCGCCAGGGTACGTTCAAGGCACTCGTACCGCGAGTCGATCCGTAGATCAGCACGCGCATGTTTTCGACAGCTTCCCAGCGCGTGCGGCCCTTGGCTGTCGAGAATCCGGCCAAGCCGGGACAAGTCGCCACATAAGTGCCGTCTTCGGCTTGCCGCAATTGGATACGGTAGTTGCTCATGCTCAGCCCCGCGGCACCCGGTGCGAGGCAGGCGCACCACGCTTCGGCGGAGAGGAGATTGGCGGAGGGGCGATCAGCGAAGGGCCCTCCCGCGGGGTAGACGAGGCGGGTCCGGCGCGAGAGACGGCTCCATCACGTCGTTACCCGGAGGTACGAACACAATGCGCGGCACGAGTTGTCCGTTGGACTCGTGACCGGCATCGAGCAACAACACGGGCGACACCGAGCTGCTGGTGATACGGAACACTGCGGTGTCCGCCAGAGCCTTCAATCGGCTGGGCTGGCACTCACACCTGACGAAGGTGGGCGTGCCGCCGTTGATGTCGAGGATTGCCACCTGTTTCGTCTGAGCACTCGCGGCGAAGATGCGCGCGTTGTCGGCCGAGGCGGCGACGGCCACCGGTTTCAGAATGCCCTCCCGCTCCCCTCCAAGAACGTTCGGCTGCGCCGCCCCCGCGATGTCGCGGACCAAGACAACTTCACTGCGATCGTAGTCGGTGATGACGGCGTCGGAGGAGTTGTGCAGGAAGGCAATGGAGGAGGGCCGCCCGAGGGGCAGGACCGACCGGGGAGAGCGCTGCGGTCCCAGTAGATGCACCGAGCCGCGGGCCGTCTCCGAGACCCCAGCCAGCAGCAATTCGCCGCTGTCGCTGATCGCGAGCGCCGCCAAGACCCCCGGCAACGACTCGACGGACACGCGGCCGCGCACTTGAGGCTCGTCCGGCAACCCGGTCACGATCTGCACCTGTTTCGTCTGCCGGTCGTACAGGCCGGCAGCATCACCGCTCGGGCTCAAAACGATGCGATCGATCCCGGTGTCGAGGCCGGAGATTTCTCGTTCGGCCGGTTGGGCCCCGCTCAAATCGAAAAGATGCACCTCGCCCGTGCCGGTTTGGTGGCCGAGACCGTAGTTCTGTTGCGAGGAGATCTCCAGTCCGCCAAGATGAACGCCGAGTTGGAACGCGGGCGCCATCTGCGAGGCGCCGGCGATGCCGATCAAGGGCCACAGGAGTTGCTTTTCGCGGTCGAATACATAGCCCAGCACCGGTCCTTCAATAGGCTTGCCGCCGTCTTCCTGGGCGGCGCCCTCTTCGAGGACCTTGGCCGTGCTCGGCGCCGAGACCGCGACTTGCACTTGCGCCGTGCCAAGCGCGGGAGTGAGAATCAGCAGCCACCCAAGCCCGCGGGCTGCCGAGGTTTTCCATGCGACTTCCATTTCGCTAATGCGGCCCTCGTGAGCCGATGATGAAATGCTTACCAGACCGCTCGCGGATGGAGATTCGTGGCGATGGTTACCGGTGTGCGGGTGGACCGGGATCACGAGTCAGGGAAGCGTAGCCGTTGTAACCGCGTCACGCTTCCTGCGTCCGATGGGCGACCTGGCTTGAGATTAGCACAGAAGCCAAATCAGAAATAGGCTTTTTCGTTCTACCCAAGCGCTGATTGTGTGCGGCACGGCCCGGTGCCAGATAGCCCTGCTCGGGTAGCGGAAGCCGTCATCTGGGTAGGCTCGGGTCGACGCGAACAACTCGCGGCTTCTCTCCTCAAGTCTTCCGGTGGCGGGAGTCCGGCGTGGCAGCCCCGACAGGCGAGCTAGGCACCACCTTCGGGGTATCATCTGCCACGGTTCACCAGGTACTCCATCGACGGAAACGCTCAGCCGTCGAATTCGTAGTCGTTCCTAAGAGCCACGATAGAGAAAACCACCCCAGCGGCGCGGGAACCGCTTCGCTGCCGTCATCACGCTGTCACGCCTGTCCTGAGGCTCTCCAATACGGTCCGGATGATCCGCAAAGCATCGTCGATCTGGTCTTTACCAACGTCGCAATGCGTTACAAAGCGGAGCCGTCCATCCTCCAGAAGCATTGCCAAGACACCGTTGGCACTGAGATTGGCGCAAACTCGTTCGGAATCGAGATCTTGACTTAAACCCGCAATCACGATGTTGGTGACGACTTGATCCGGGTCGATGTCGATACCGGGGACCGCGGCCAACCCGTGCGCGAGACGCTTTGCGTTGCGATGGTCCTGCTCAAGTTGTGGCAACAGATGGTCGAGCCCGTAGAGGCAGGCAGCGGCCAGAATACCGGGCTGGTGGATGGCGCCGCCCAGCATTTTGCGTATGCGACGGGCGGTCTCGGTCCAGCGGGCGTCACCGACGACGATCGCTCCCGCCGGCGCCCCCAACCCCTTGGCGAAATCGATCATGACCGAATCGAAGCCGGCGCTCAACGACGCCAAGGAGCGGCCAGCGGCGACAGAGGCGTTCGCCAGCCGCGCGCCGTCAAGATGCAACCGGAGACCGGCATCCCGCGCACGGACGCAAACCTCGTCCACCGCATCCTGGTCGAGTACCTGCCCACCGGCGAAGTTGTGTGTATTCTCGAGACAGATCAAGCGAGTTTGAGAACGAGATGTCACGCGCGGGCGTATGCGCGGGCGGATATCATCCCACGACAGCGTGCCATCGGCGGCTCCTCGAATAGGCCTGGCGAGGAGGCCGCAGAAGGCGGAGAGGCCGGCCAGTTCGCAGTCGTAGATATGACTTCGCTCTTCGAGGATAACCTCATCACCAGGCTGCGTATGCGCCTTGAGAGCTACCAGGTTGCCCATGGTTCCCGTGGGCACAAACAAAGCGGCCTCTCTGCCAAACAGGTCCGCCACTCTCGATTCCAGCAATGTAACGGTGGGGTCCTCGTGTTGCAGGTCCTCGCCCACCGCGGCTTCGGCTATCGCTTGCCGCATGCCGGGCCCGGGCTGTGTGACGGTGTCACTGCGGAGGTCAATCGGTTTCTTCATCCTGCACCGAATCTACTGTCAGGCCGGGGGCATGAGTGCGCTTTACGTGAAGTTGGGTCCGCGGCTCAAGGCGTCGAGTCTTGGAAAACAAAACGGGCCGAATCCGCGTTTCGAACCCTGAAGGCTTCTTCCGATATTGAGTGGCTTGGACCGATTGCATTATAATCCACCCAGGACGGCAGACCGTAGCCGGTCAGGTCGTCGCACGGTCCGGTAACGAACCGGGTAGCAAAGGAGATCGGTCAGGCCACGACCTAGTGCTCCTGCTGAGATGAAAACTCGTACCAAGGGAACACGGACTGCCTCTCCTGCTTGCGCGCGCGGCGGGTGTTTCGGTGCCGACCGTCTCTCCCGAACTTTCCTCTTCACGCAGTCTTGTGTCCTACCGGTGGCGGTTTGCCTGTTCGTTTTGGCAACCGGGCGCGCAGCCGAACCTGCACGCGAAGGACCACCCTTCATCGAATCTATCTTTCCACGCGGCGGGACCCAAGGATCGGAACTAGAAGTCAAGATCTCTGGACGGGCGCTGGGCGCCGTTACGGAGGTCCGCGTGTCGGGTGAGGGCGTCGCACCATCAATCATGGCTTCATCGGAGTCCACGATCGATATGAAGATCTCCGTTGCGCCTGACGCGCCCGTGGGACGACGTGATCTGCGCGTGAGCACACCTCAGGGCAGCTTCGTGCAGATCTTTGAGGTCGGAAGTCTACCCGAACGGACAGAGGCCGAACCCAACGATGACTGGCGCGAAGCGCCGCGGATCGAGTTTCCCATCGTCATCAATGGGCAGGTTCCGTCGAAGGACTACGACCACTTTCGGATCGAGGCCCGGGCCGGCCAGGTCATTACCTTTGACTTGAGCTCTGCAAGGGTAGGGACGCTCTTTGATGCCGTGCTCAGTTTGATGGACGACCAGGGGAACGAGGTCGGCCACCAAGACGATTACTATTTCGACAAAGATCCCCGCTTGGTTTATCGTTTCGACGCGGCAGGGGAGTATGTCCTGCGCGTTACCGGGTTCCGGGAAGCGGGTTCCGATGCGGCTGAGTACCGTCTGGTCATTGGTGACATGCCCAGCCTGAGCCATGCGTTCCCGGCCGGCGGCAGGCACGGCGAGACGGTGGAGATCGATCTTGCTGGAGTGAACCTGGATGGTCTCGACGGCCTGATGCTTGACCACAACGTGGCTAAGACGAAAGTTCTGGAGCGCAGTGCCGATCGTGTCAAGGTTCAGATGGCGATTCCCAGGAGTCTGGCGCCGGGCCGCTATTCCCTGGGCGCTGTTTCGGATGGCGCCGAAATGCCGAACCCTCTGGTGTTCAGTGTGTCGGATCTCCCCGAGATGAGCGTTGAGCGGCACAAACCCACTGCGATCAAGACCCCTGTCGTTATCAACGGGATCATAGATCGGCCCGAGGTCGAGGATACGTTCGAGATCGACGTGCGCGCGGGGGAGACGTACAGCTTCGACGCCGAAGGAATGAGGCTGGGAAACTTTCTTGATCCAGCGATCCTCGTTTACGACGGCGAGGGGGTGCTGCTGACT
>JAKZVK010000412.1:0-2615 GCA_047516085.1 Bryobacterales bacterium | reverse complement strand
GACGGCGTGCTGGTCCGGCCCGGCGACTACCTGGTCGCCGACGACGACGGGGTGGTGGTCATCCCGCGCGGGATCGCGCCCGAGATCGCGCGGCAGACCATCGAGCGCGACGACCTGGAGGAGTGGATCCGCCGCCGCCTGGACGAGGAGAACCTCTCTCCCGGCAAGTACTACCCGCCGGACGAGGAGACCTTCGCCCAGTATCGCGCGTGGAAGGCCCGGCAGGAATAGAGACGGGCTCGGTAGCGGCGGCGCTGTTCGACGCCTACGAGGTGTTCCAGCACGGCGCCGAAGACTGGGAAGTAAAGCTGCGGCCTGTGCTTGGCGCAGGCGCCGATGCCGGCACCGTCCTCGGCGAGCTGTTCCAGGCCGAGGAGCCATCGCCGCGGCGACGGCGAGTCGGTCCTGGTCGCGGCATTGGTACGCGGGGGGCGCCCCGGTCGTCTGCGCGATGCCTTGCGCGCGTGGCAGGCGGTCACGGTCGATGCGGCCGTCCTGCAGATCCTCGCCGAGGTTGCGCGCGGCCGGGATGTATTGCGCGCTGGCGACCAACCAGAACGCCTATCGAGCCCGATACATATCGGACGATCTGGACTACGCGGAATCCTTCGATCATGCGTTCTACTCGTGCGAAATCGGGTCCACCAAGCCCGATCCTCGGTTCTTTCGCGCAGTGCTGGACGCGCTGCGCCTCCCGCCCGACCGAGTGTTATTCATCGACGATCGGCACGAAAACGTCGCCTCGGCCGGCGACGCGGGCATGCGGGCGACCCTTCTCCAACCCAATGGCCGACTGATTCAGGCAAGGCGCTACGGCGCCTGCTGGACACCGCGGGCTACGGGGCTATCATGTCTTCGGGAACCAGAGAGTGATCGTGGCAAGGAAGATCGTCGGACCCCTGGTGCAGCGCACGATTCGAGTCTGTGTCCCCGCGATCGTGATCTGGCTGGCGGTGGCAGGCGGTTTCCCCGCAGTCGCCCAAACCTGGACTGAATCCGTGACCGCATATGAACGCGGAGATTACGCCATTGCGTACCGCGGATTCCGGCTTCATGCAGAACAAGGCGACGCCGGCGCTCAGTACTACCTCGGGCTCATGTATGTCTACGGATTCGGTGTTCCTCAGGACTACGCCGAAGCGCTGAAGTGGTACCGCCGTGCCGCCGAACAGAGCGATGCCTACGCTCAGCACGATCTCGGGTCCATGTATTTCCACGGGCTCGGTGTTCCTCAGGACTACACCAAGGCGCTGAAGTGGTACCGCCGTGCCGCTGAACAGAGCGACGGACGCGCTCAGTTCGCCCTCGGAGCCATGTATTACAACGGAGAGGGTGTTCCTCAAGACTACACGAGAGCCGCTCAGTGGTTCCGTCGCGCCGCCGAACAGGCGTACGCACCCGCTCAGTTACGTCTCGGTCATTTGTACTACGACGGATGGGGAATTCCCCAGGATTATGTTCAGAGCCACAAGTGGTTCAGCCTTGCCGCGTCCGATCCGTCAGCTTCGAGGACAGACCGTGTAGTTGCGTTCAGTTTTCGTGATATGGTCGAGTTACGGATGGGCCCGGAGCAGTTGGCCCACGCCCAGCGTCTTGCAGGCGAATGGAAACCCAGGTACGAGGACGCAGACTTACCTTCTTCAAGCTCCCCTCAACTCTATGTCGCAGACTCACCTGCTCCAAGCTCCGCTCAGATCAAGACAGGAATCTTCACGTACGACGACGGCTCGATCTACGAGGGCGAGTTCGAGGACGGCAAGGTTCACGGCCAGGGCACCTACACCTGTAGTGACGGCACGATGTACGAGGGCGCGTTCGAGTCCGGCCTTCCGCACGGTGAAGGCCGGCTGACGTGGCCGAGCGGCGCGACGTATGAAGGCAACTTCACCGCCGGGCGCATCAACGGCCACGGGACGCTCACGTGGCCCGATGGCACGACCTATACGGGCGACTTCGTGGATGAGCGGCGCGAAGGCACCGGCACGCTGACTCTTCCCGACGCCACCACCTACATGGGGGACTTCGTGGACGAAGAGCCCGAGGGCACCGGCACGATAACGTGGCCCGACGGCTCGACGTACAGCGGAATCTTCGACCGCCGCGCCGCTGAACAGGGCAAC
Source organism: Bryobacterales bacterium (assembly GCA_047516085.1). Taxonomy (GTDB): domain Bacteria; phylum Acidobacteriota; class Terriglobia; order Bryobacterales; family UBA6623; genus JAKZVK01. The sequence goes on along the minus strand of JAKZVK010000412.1, from coordinate 495 downwards.
GCTTTCGCTCAGTTGTCCCTCGGGATTTTGTACTACTATGGCCTGGACGTACCTCAAGATGATGTTGAGGCACACAAGTGGTTCAATATCGCTGCCTCGCGCCTACGGGATTCCGAAAGACGGGCAATTGCCATTCGCTATCGTGAGCAGGTCGCGTCTCGTCTCTCATCGTCCCAGTTGGCCCGCGCCTTTCGCCTGGCACGTGAATGGCAGCCCACGGAAGAGTCAGACTCACCTTCTCCGAGAGACTCTCAACTCAGGATACCGGACTCACGGCCGCCCGCACATCTCGATAGAGCGATGACTGGCTCGGGCTTCCGCGTCAGCGCGGACGGCCATATCCTGACCAACGCCCATGTTGTGCGTGGATGCGCCGAGGTTCGCGCTCCGACCGGGATGTCGGTGCGCGTGGTCGCGTATGACGATGCTGCAGATCTCGCTCTACTCGAATCGTCTTCGAGATCCCCTGATGCCGTCGCCGCGTTCCGCCAAGGA
>JAKZVK010000411.1:0-3793 GCA_047516085.1 Bryobacterales bacterium | reverse complement strand
GTTCGGCACGTGGGTCATGGTCCGGGGCGTGGTCGGCGCAATGCTCTTCACGGGGCAGTCGAGAGGTCGCGGCCTCCTGGGTGGCGAGCAGTCGCCGGTGGCCGATCCGCAGCCGGAGCACGTACCAGGTCGCCGCCGTGGCCGCCAGGACGTTGACGGCGACCATGAGGTACAGCTCCAGGAAGGGTACGTCAGGCGTGCGCCCGCCGTGGAGGATCGAGTAAGCGGTGGTGAGGTTGGCGGTGCACGGTGCCGCCAGCATCACCTCCACGACTGCCACTGTCAGCAGTGCCTGCTGCCATGGACACATCCGCGTTACGTACAGCGCCAAGAAGGCGCCAGAGTAGCAGATCAGCACGTCGCAGACGCTGACAGCAACCGAAAAGCCCACGTGCTGGATCACGCTCAGTGTCAGCCTGAGGTGCCAGGGGTCCCAGATCGTGAACGGCACCACGATGATCGTCATGATGAGAACACAGAAGGCCAGCATGCTCGGTGTCGCGAACTCCCGATACGCGTTGCGCATCTCGGTCTGAGAAACCACTGCTGTTCAAGAATGGTGGATGGCAGCTTGGGAATGTGGCGCACGACTCGAGAGAAATGACATTAGCTTCTCCGGACGGTCAACGCGGCGCGACAAGCTCAATACGGCACTTCATTTCCTGGACCTATACGAGCCCACCCATGGCATTGTCTATATGCAGGGTGCTCAAATGTCAACCGTGCAGGATGGAATCCTTGTTGCTGCTCTTGTATCGTTATGTGGCCGATGCATCTCTAATATGAGAGAGCTACCGCAAGTGCCGGTCCGGTAAGAGCTTGACGGCCCCGCGACGCGTTAGGCGAGGATTTGGGCTGGTCTGGTTCCACGTGAACATATCCGGATAATGGAGGAATTGGGGTCGCGTTGTTCGATCCCATCAGATCAGTGGCCGGAGTTTCGCAGACGGGGGACGATTGGCACGCGGATCGTGGTCGTTCCCCGGGAATGATGATGCAATCAAAGGGAGTTACTTGGGAATTCGGGCTAATACTACGGGAAGTTGTCCCGGGACGGGGGTGCAACTCGGGAAAACGAGCACGCCGCCAGACTCCTCCGTGGTCTCGGGATGGCGAGCTGCGAACTTCGAGTGGTCCGTAAGGAGGGCGCTGGCCGCACGGGCATAGACTTGTCGTGCGATTGTGGCGTTTGGGAAGATAGTCGTAGTCAGGGAATAACTTCCTGGAGTGCCATCGACAATCCAAGGCTCCAGCGGGGACATTCATGCAAGCGAGATAGTCTGTGGTCAAGGGAGTCTGTGGTCAAGGGAGGCTGCGGTCAAGGGAGGCTGCGGTCAAGGGAGTCTGCTCTGTTGCCGCTGGTCCCGCGTTCGATGGCGTGCTGCCTTTCGTACGTCCGATGCGTGGCCAGGGGTTCTCTGTCTAGCAGGCCAGTACGCCCACCAGCCTCCCAGCTTCCTCGCGGTCAGCCACGCCACCGCCGGCGGGCGGGGTGGGTAGCCGCCGCAGGCCTAGCCGTGCTTGCCTGGGCCGCCGTGCCGGCGGCGGCGCAGAGCGAGGGCATCTGCGGGCGCACCAAGCTGGTACGCAACGGGCTGATCGAATGGATCAACTACTTCGTTCCGGACAGTGTGACCGACTGCGCGCAGGTGACCGCAGCACACCTGCGTTCCGTCGGCTCTCTCACTCTGTACCGCCTGCACCTTGACCCGGAAGAAAGGGACGACCCGATCGACCTGCAGGCCGGCGACTTCGCCGGGCTTACCGGTCTGCAGAACTTGTACGCAAACAACGTACGGATCCGGGGCGTGCCCGCCGGCCTGTTCTCGGAAGCACCGAATCTGACTCGAATCGGACTGAGCGACAACGACATCGAACACCTGCCCGCGGACTTCATCACGGGGCTGACCAAGCTGCAAAGTCTCTACTTGACCGGCAACGGACTCACCAGCCTGCCGGCGGGCTTTTTTTCCGGTAGGACGCGACCACTTGTCGCACTTGGCCTGAGCGATGTTGCGCTCGAAGTAACCGTCGTGCCGCTCGGGTCCGGGCGCTTCGCCGCCTACATGCCCACCGCGGCGCCATTCGACGTCGAGGTGACGTACGTCTTCGCCGACGCTTCGGAAACCGGTCAGCTTACCATCCCGGCCGGCGCCAGGATCAGCAACCAGGGCGCGTACACGGACGCGAGATTCATAGACATCGGCACGCTGCCTACTCCGCCGCGTCTGCACTCGGGCTACCGCCTCGTCCAGGCCGCGGACCTGCCTGTGGACACGCACGGAAGCGACTCGACGGACGGGCGGGTGGCGCTCAACCTTGCGCCCTCCTCGGTCAGCGAAGACGGCATCGCGAGGGTGTGGGCGCAGCGCTCGAGCCCGGGGCTCGACGAGGCCCGGCTCCTGGTGTACGCGCTCGCCAAACCCGATCGTCGACTTGGGCAGCCCCGGACGACTCCGCTCGACTTCACGGTCGGCGAGAACCGCACGCTGACCATTCCCGCAGGAGCAAGCCGGAGCACCAACACCGTAACGATCACCCCGGCCAATGACGACCGGTATACCTGGAAGCGGGAAGTCAACGTGGCGGCCCGGCCGGTCGCCGGGACGCTCCAGATCCCCGAGTTCGTTACGCTGACCATCGAGGAGGACGACCCGGCGCCGGTCATCAGCCTTGAGCTTTCCCCATCTTCGATTGCGGAAAACGGCGGTTCGGCCGAAGTGACGGCGGCACTCGACCGTCTCCTGCCGGGGCGACTGCGATTGCGGGTATCGGTGGAGCCGACGGCGCCCGCCCGGCCCTACCACTACGAGGTTGCCGCCCCAACCCCGGACCACGAACTGACCATCCCTGCGGGCCGGACCAGCAGCGCCGAAACGATCACCATCACCGCGGCGGATGATCTTGCCTATGTCGGCAACCGTGAGCTGCAGGTGACGGCGAGCATGGTTGGCTACGACGGATACGATCCCCCCGAGGGGCCGGTGGCCCCGCGGACGTTGACGATCACGGAGGATGAGGCGATGCCGGGAGAGGGCAGCGGCATCTGCGCGCGCACGGAAGGCGTGCGGACGGTGCTGCTGAGAGCGATCAGCGGCGTCCGCGACTGCGCGAACGTCACCGCCGCGCACCTGTCCGCGATCGAAACCCTCGCGATAAGTGGGTACTACTCCGGGTTCGGCTTCGACGACGCGGTGGTCCTGAACGCGCTGCAGCGGGGCGACTTCGAGGGCCTGTCGAACCTGCGGGCATTGGTCATCGCCGATACTCTGATAGACCGCTTGCCGGAGGGCATCTTCGACGGCCTGGCGGATTTGGAGAGGCTCGTCATCAACTTCAATACCGACCTGCGCCACGTGCCGGTCGGAGCGTTCACCGGGCTGCCGAACCTGCGCTACCTCAGTATAGCCTGGGGTCAACACGACTACGTTCCAGGCAGCGGGCTGCTCCGCCTTCCCGGCGGGGTGTTCGCCGAGTTGCCGACGCTGACCGAACTGATTCTGGCGGGCAACAGATTGAACGGCCGGCTGGATCCCGAGGTGTTCGCGGGCCTGGAGAACCTGGAGCGCCTCGATCTGAGGCACAATGGGCTGCTCAGTTCAACGCTGCCCGCGGGGCTGTTCGCCGGGCTGTCGTCGCTGCGGGGGCTCGGCCTCGACTTCAACCGCATCGGGAGTGTTCCGACAGGGTTCTTTTCGGACCTGACCAGCCTGGTCGCCATCGGATTGGTGAACGGTTGGCAAGACCTGCCGGACGGGCTGTTCGAGGGCTTGCCGGCGTTGCGGTACGTCAA
>JAKZVK010000410.1:0-9783 GCA_047516085.1 Bryobacterales bacterium | reverse complement strand
GAACGGCAGCGTCGAGCACTACTCGCGCAACGTCAAGCGCTGGCGTGGTGGCCAGATGATTCAACGCTGGGTGGCGAGCGCGCTGGTGGAGGCGGAGAAGCACTTCCGGCGGGTCCGGGGCTACCGCGATCTGCAGCACCTAGTCGGTGCCCTGGACGCACTGGCTCCGCCCGACGGCGTGGTTGCTGACGTGGCGTAACCTAGATGACTTCGTAGAGGAGACCGGGAGTTCGCCACCCGAAGTTCAACAACGAACGGGACAACCCCCAGCACCGCACCCACCACGCAACTGCCCAAGCCGCCGCGAGCAGCACGTGTACCAAAAACCTGGCCTCAACACGAGCGCGATGCAGGACGCCGGCAACGGCACGAACAAGCGCCTGACACCAGAGCAACCGCCCAAACGAGCAGCTACGAACGGTCAGAAAAAGAACACCAGCGCCCCGTAGGGGGCGCGCAAAACACATCGGTAACGCCGTAAAACGCCCGTAAAACAACGGTTTTCCAGCAGCGGAGAGGACACCGCCCTCTTCAACACGTTACCGGACAATCGTCCGGTAACCCTGCAGTCGGCCCGTGTGCGTCCGACCCCAGCAATCAATCGACGTCGCCACCCGGAAACGACCTCCGAACGGAGCAGCCATCCGCCGGTAGACGAACCCGCTGCCACGGCAGAAAAAGACGACCAGCGCCACAAAAGCGTCACGCCGGACAGGGGCAAAACACCACGAGAACGCCCGTAAAACAAGTGTTTTCCAGTACAGGAGAAGACACCGGGCTCTTCAACACGTTACCGGACGATCGTCCGGTAACGTCACAGTCACCGGTTCAACCCCCGGACCCCGGGATGAATGGACATCACCACCGGGAAACGACCACCGGACGCAACGAGCGTCCGCGCGTAAACGAACCGGGTGCCGCGGCATACCCGTGCTGGTGACGCCCAGGCACTGGGGGAGGAGGACACGGGGACAAGAACCAAGAAGAGCCGACACGGCGGGCAGACGGGCAACGACCAGATCACGCAAGCGTGGAGCGGAGGCTCCGCCCCAGCCGACGACTAGCGCATCAGCCCGGGCAAAGACCTCGGGCAGGACCAAGTCATTCCCCGGCCCAACGACGTCGACCCCAGCGCGGGCTGCCGCCAGAAGAGCAGCCGGTTCGGTTGCCCGGAAGGCAAAGAGGTTCCCAACCTCAAGGCGGGCAAAACCGAAACGCCGTGTAAACGACACGCAACGACGGATTGTCGGATCGTCGCGGTGCTGATCAGCCACTGAAGGATTCAGCAGCAGGAAAACCAGCGTACCTTCATGCAAGAACGATGCGGGCTCTACAGCCCGATCAAGCACATAACGGTACCGAGGGAACGGTTCCGTAGGCATTAAGGTCATGAACCAGATCGTAGCCGATTCGACGGCGCAGCCGACCAACCGGAACGGGACAATCCCAGACGAACGCCAATGGAGCAGAGGGTCACGAAGATGAACCCAGCCGAAACCGAACTCAAGGTGCTCGAATTCACAACGTACAGCCAGAAGAACGACAGCTGGCCCAGGATGGCCACCGGGCACATCAACACCGCAAACCGGAACCAGCTGGGCAAACATCCGATGGTGTGCATGACCGAGACGGACGCGGACCCCAAGGGAAACACCGCAACTGCAGAACGAATCTGCAAGAGCTTCATCACATCGTACCAAGCACTCGAGGGAATGACCCCCCAGGACCGGCTGCGCCATGCCCTACAAGCCGCCAACAGCGAACTCGACGAACTACAGAACGAGACCGGAACTCCAGCGGTGCGCACATCGGTAACCGCAGTCGCAGCACACGAGCACGGAATCGACTACATCGCAATCGGCGACGGCACGATCATGCTAATAGAAGAGGCCAAGGGCAGGAAGGTGCGCCGGACCCCACAGACACGCCACACACCAGACAAGCCACGCTGCGGGCTGTACGGGCACGAGATCGACCCGGAAAACATCGACCAGGGACGGCTCGACGGCGATGCCACCCCCGGAGAGCTGATCGTCATGGGAACAGCGCTGCTCAGCAGAGTCGATGATGAAGAGCTAACCTGGGTCCAGAACCATTCAGGGAACCAGATGGAGACGATGCGTTCGATCGCCGACGAAGTCTCCGCAGAAACCGGAGACAGATTTCCCGGTGTCGGCCTCGTGAGCGTCGCCAACCGCTAGAACACCCAACCGACCACCATGAGGGTGGACGGTTCGCGAACAACAGAAACAGATCGAAGGAGAAACGCCGACATGAAACGCAAAGCGAACAGAACAACGACCAACCCCGCAAGCGCGGACAGGACCCCGGCGCGCAAGTGCCGGGAATGCGGCTGCTGCGATGAAGACTGCTCACGGTGCATCAAACGCACGGGACATCCCTGCTGGTGGATCGAATTCGACCTCTGCAGTGCATGTGCATGAATCGAGAAGCCGGACCAAGGGAAGCGACAGATCGACCCTGTTCGATCGACGGTCCGGCGCCACATCTACCAGGAAACGCCCGGGAGCAGACATCGCCGCTGACCGGCGGCCAAGGTCCATGCCCCCACAATCATCCCGCAGGGCTAGCCGAAGAGGTTCCGAACCCAGCGTCACAAATAGCGTCCCAGCAAAGCGCTTGAAGCCGACGGGCCGAACACGATCCCGATCGGAACCGGACAGCCAGACCGGGTCGTGAACTGCCCCAAGCGGACGAGAGCGAACCGAACCACCAGAGACGCACCCAAGGGGACACAATGAGCAGACAAGAGCACCAGCCGGAAAAGCCGATGATGATACCCTGGCTCCCCGGACACGATCCGGTGGGCCAGGAGAGGCTCACGCGGGAGGACGCCCTGTTCGCGATGAGCGAAGAGGCGCTCAGCCACGAAGGGAATGCGGTATCCAGTTACTTCGCCATCCGGACCAGCCGATACCGGAACCGCGTGGTACGAGCAACCGCGGCCGAGCTCGCGGACAAAAGCCAAGGGCATCTGGCCGTGATCAACAACATCGAGGTGACCGCCGTACACGAGGACGGCCGGGAACGGATCGAGGGCGACAAGAAGTACAGCGGGCGCAAGCCCAAGCGCATCGATGTGGTGCTAGTCGTCGACGGGCAAGACGGAACCGTAGGGACGGTAGCTCTGACGACGCCCATCGGCTTCACAACACCGGAGTGGGTCACGAACGGCGAGGACGCCGGGCTCATCAGAGCAACCGACACGCCGATGGACGACGTGACGATCGAGGACATCGCACAGGTAGCGACCCGCGCGCTGTTCATCTCGCTCGACGACGGAGACGGCTGCAACGCACGCGAAGAGGAAAAGTTCCAGGACGATCTGCGCAAGTTCGCGGCCGAAGCGGTACACGGAAAGGCAGCCGCCGTGCGGCAGGCACTGATCAACAAGGTGCAGAGGCACGTACTGAACGTCCTGCCGAGCGACCACTCCGCCCAGATCACAATCGGGACCGACCGCCAGATCGGGGTAGAAATCCAACAGGCCTGAAAGCGGGAAGCTCGCCAGTTGACCCGAGACGCAGGCGACGCACAGGACGCGAGCACAACCCCCGAACGAACAACCCGCGAAGAACCCCCGATGGAAGCAAAGCGCTTCAGTACGACCCTGCGCCGCATCCGACGCGAGCGCAAAAAGACGCTGCACGAGTTGGCAGGCGTGCTCGGGCTCTCCATCGTCTACCTCTCGGACATCGAACGCGGAAACCAAAGACCGCTCCGCAACCCGCGGATCAAGCGACTACGCGCCTGGCTTGGCGCCGACCCGGCCCCGCTGCTCGACGCCGCTTATGAAACGGTAAGCGGGCAGAAGGCCCGCAACCTAAACAACCGAACCAGCACGCAAGAGCCCGAAAAGCGGATAGCGCCGTAAAGCGTAGTCCTCACTGCCCGGTACGCTTCGCTCGTGTCGACCAAACCTCAAGGACAGCCACGCCAACACAACCGGGGGATCTCAACGCGACACACCAGATGTCAGCGCAGTGCGCGCCGGCCCCAGAGACGCTAAACGAAGAATAAGGCGGACAGAGGATGGACAACGAAACGTTTCACGACCTGGTGCGATTGCACGGCGAGGCAACAACCCCCGTCTCGGCACGCCGAGCGCGCCGGCGGCTACTGTGGATGTTGCTCGCAGCCCTCGCCTCGGCCGTAGCCGCATGGCTACAGCCGTAAACAAGGTGCAGAGGCACGTACTGGAGGTCCTGCCGAGCGACTACTCCGCCCAGATCACAATCGGGACCGACCGCCAGATCGGGGTAGAAATCCAACGAGCGTAAAAGCGTCAAGCTCGCCGGTCGGCCCGCTACCCAGGCCAGACACAGGACACGAAGACGACCGTTAAACGAACAATCCGGAAAGTAGCCCCGATGGAAGCAAAAAGCTTCGGAACGACCCTGCGCCGAATCCGACGCGAGCGCAAAAAGACGCTGCGCGAGTTGGCAGGCGTGCTCGGACTCTCCATCGTCTACGTCTCGGACATCGAACGCGGAAACCGAAGACCGCTCCGCAAGCCGCAGATATTGCGACTATGCGCGTGGCTTGGCGCCGACCCGGCCCCGCTGCTCGAGGCCGCAGTACGCGAACGCGGGATCACCGAGTACGACATCACGAAGACGCCACCCCTCGAAGCCGAGGTAGTCCAAAAGCTGATCAACAGCCTGATCTGCGGAAGCATCAGCGACACCAAGCTGGTACAGATCCAGTCAGTGCTCCGCAGCCAGGGACCAGAAGGAGTCACACAGGGAGGCGGTAACTAACGGCAAAACACGGCCAGCACCGGACGGAAGGTGCCTCAGCACTGACACGGCAACCGCCAACACCCTCCAACAGTACGTTGGCAGTTAATGGAAGAATTAGCCCGCGGCTCGGCTCAGACGGAGAACCGACAATGGCCGAAACGGCAAGCAGACCAAATCCGTACGAGGATCTGCTGGAAAACACACCCGAAACAATGCACGACACGCTGATACGCGCCGAAGACTGCCACGCCGCGATGGCCTGGCTGGAACACGGCACGCCACCGGACCCGGAAGCCCCGGACCACGTCGACCCGGAGCGAAAAATGCTAAGCCAATGCGGCAGCGACGCCGACGGGATCCGTTGGATCGACTACGAGGGCGAAAGGTACACCGAGAACGACGACGATCTAGAAGACCTCAAGGAGGCTAACGAGATCAGTGCAGACACCATGCTGGAGATACCGACGGTCCCGGAACGAACCGCGTTCCACTGGGGATTCGTGACCATACTGGACGATCCCACACGAAGGGACGAAGACGATTGGGAAAAACTATCGCACGCCGGCAGCATCTACGCCGTGATCGAAGAGCCGATAGGCCTGGGACCATCCATCTACCGGGGCCTGTTCCGAACCAAAAAGACCATCGAGATCTACGGCCTGCCTGACCCCGAGCACGACGAACCAATATGGCTCAACGGCCGCGCGGAACGACTACTCGCCCAGGCACTGACGTAGAACGAGAACGCGGCGACAAGAACCGATAAAGGGGCAGGGAAGGGGAACATGAGCCGGAAGAAAAGACAGTCAAGACGGCAAGATACAGAGCACGCCGTAGACGATCTCGCGAACAGAGGACCGGCGGCCAGGCCGCGGCCAGAAGTCACGATCGGCAAACCGACCGAAGACGAAGCCGGCGCACGCAACGTCGACCCGGTCGCGAAAAGCCTTGCCCGAACGCGGCCGCTGCGACACCACCTATGGATCCACCCCGAGGTGCCACTGCGTCTCCACGACACACCACTACTATTCCAGCGGCTGGGGCTGCTGATCGAGCAGCTAGCCGCACGAGGGCGCACCTCCGTCGTTAAAGGATGCCAGGGAAACAACCGCGGATGGCTACGAACACCACTGGGAGGCGCACACGGTCAGCAGTACTACCTGTGGTGGGCACCCGCCGGCTCGCGGCCGATGGCCGGAAGCGACCTTGAGCCTGGCGGAATCGCAATCCGCGCGGCGCGGCACCACGACGAACGGACAACACTCAACGGCGGGGCCAGAGCCGACTACGTCGAGATCGACAACGCGGACCGGATCGCACCCGACATCGCCGGGACGCCATGGACCGACGCACAGGAGCGCTTCCGGAAGGGAAGCGAGGCCGTGCGGGTGCTCGAAGGGTCGCCCGGCAGCGGGAAAACGACGGCTCTTTGGCACAGCATCGACGCACGAGCCGACGAGCACGTGCTCTACGTAACGTGGTCCGGAACGCTGGCCGAAGAAGCAGCGGCGCACTTCGAATCTTTCGCCGCACCGACGGTGCGGACGACCTGCATCGACTTCGCCACGCTACTCGCCTGGATCACGGGCGAAGCCGTCACACAGCAACCGCTGGAGAGAAGCCAACTTGCCTTCGAGAACGCCGTCAAGCTGGCGAAGCCGCGCAAGCGGGGCGAGTGGGAACACGTCGACGGCGCCCTGTACGCCGAGGTGCGCGCCGTGCTGCTGGGCGGCGCCTGGACCGAAAGCCACGGCGCAGTACGCCAGGACGGATGCATGAAACTGGACGAGCATGCCTACGGTACCGCGCTGGCGCGGCTGCGGCGAAACGACGAGCTAAACCGCCGCACCGTGATCGGCACCGTCAAGGACCTGCCCCCCGGTTCGCTCTACGCCATCTTCCCCGAACTGGCGGCCGCCGCCGGCGCGCTGGACAAACTGCGGCAGCAGAAGGTGCCGCCAAGGCTCGCCGACGTCAACCGGATCGCGATCGACGAGGCACAGGACCTGACGCTAACCGAGCTGGCCGTGGTCATCGAACTCGCACGGTCGATCGAGAGTCTCGGTCGGCCAAGGCCGATCGTGCTCGTCGCCGGCGACGAAGGACAGACAGTCCGGCCCAGCGGATTCAGCTGGGCACGCACACGCGACCTGCTCACCAAGCAGCTGAGCAGGCCGGCAACCTACGCTCTCGACACGCAGCTGCGGTGCCCGAAACGCATCGACGACGTCTGCGACGCCGCACGCCAGTATTACCGCGGAATCGAAAAGAAGACGCGGCCAGCGGGCCAGCACGACGCGGGAATCGCCGAAACCGGCGAAGGGCGCATCTTGCGGATCACCGTGGGACAGAACGAAATCCAAGGGTTCATCGAGCAGTTGAACACCATCGCCGGCGCGGCGGTGATCACGGCAACCGGGCAGGTGCCCGAATGGGTGCCCGAGGGGCTGCGCAAGGCGGTACTGACACCAGCCGAGGCCAAAGGCCTCGAGTACCAGACGGTATGCGTAGTCGACATGGCACGCGCTGCGGCCGCAGCCAGGGCAGAAGCTGGAAGGGGCCACAAGCAGCACACGCTGAACCACGAGGGGCGCCGTGCGGCCATCGACCGCATGCGCGTAGCTCTAAGCCGGAGCACTGAAACGCTGGCCGTGGTCTGCGCCGAAAACGAAGCCGAATGCAGCGAGCTGCTAGGAACAGGCATCGCCATACGGTACGGCACACAGGATCTGCTCGAGGAGCTGCGCGCCGAAGCCGAGGGAAAGACGCCCGAGGAACGGGCGCTGACGCTGAGCGAAGAGTGCCGCCAGCTACGGGACCGTAATCTGTCACGGGCCCTGATGCGCGGGACGCAGGCCCTGCAACTCCTCGGCAAAAACGAGGATATAGGCCGAACCGCGGACGCTGCCGTCGCCGGCGACGTGACCGAAACCGTGCTGAGCATGCTGACACACGGCTGGCTGGGCAAGACGTGGACACCTAGCGAGCAGGCCGACGCCCGCGCAGCGGGACGAGAAGCCATCGAGCAGCGCGAGGGGCTGAAGACCAGCTACGAACGCCAGCAGAACAACGACCACTGGCCGATGATCGAGGAGGAACTTCTGGAGGCGATCATCAGCTGGGCCAGCGGCGAGACCGACCAGGCGGTAACAATCGCCGACCGTCTCGGCCTGCTCGTCAACCCCGGCCAGCGCCACTGGGCGACCGGCGCGTTGCAACGCCACCTGCCAACACTGAGAAGCGACATCGAGGCCGCAGCCGAGAGCGCCGAGGGACTCGGGTACCGCGTACCCAGAGTGGAACGCTGGCTGCGCACACTCGGCGTGAGCAACGACGCCGCCGCAGAGGCGCTGCAACTGACCGAAAAGGCTTTCGACAACGCAATGGGCACAGTCGAAGCGAACGGACATAGCGACGACGCGTACCGGCCGCTGCGCGCTGCGCAGGAGATGCTCGCGACGCTGCCGCCTGACGCGACGCGGGACGGCCGCATAGAAGAGGCGCTAGGCCACTACGAAAGAGCCGCGAGATGCTACGGCAAAGGCGGCGCAAAGCGCCGCCTGGGAACGATGGCGCGCAAGCACGCGCTGTGGGAGACCGCCATCGAAGCACTCGAGGGAGAAGAGCGGACGGTCGTCGAGTGGCTGGTACGGATCGAGAAGTTCGCGAACGAAATACCGGACGACCTGGCCAGCCGGATCACGGATGCCGAAAGCGTGCGGCTCCACCGGCAAGTACTGCTCGCGATGCTGAAGAAGTTGAAATCAACAAGCTCAGCGAATGAATCGTCTCCAGAGACGCCGAAAAAACACCACGCAATCGTGCCGGGCCAACCACATGGTGAGAACGCAGAATGAACACGACACCGACACCGACCGCACCGCAACTGGAGAAAATCAACGCCCGGGTCGAACGAGCCGGCCGCAACGACCCAATCGACGCACTGCTCGACGACTACCGTCCGCTGAGCGCCGAGGACATCCTGCGCTTCGACGTCCACTGGTACAAGGGATGGTCCCAAGGGACCAATTCGGCCCTGAAGGGCCACGTCGAACCGCTGTTCCAAACAAACCGGATGGGTATCAAGCCCCTCCGGGCCCTCCGGGGGTTCCTGTACCGGCTGGACAGGGGCATCGCCAAGCCCCAAACGAACACCAGCATCTGGAAGCACGTCGAGCGACCCGGGCACGGAGTCGTCTACAACCTGCACGACTCCGACGGACTCGTGAACGGGTCGGGGTATTTCGGCGATCTCCCCTGGAAGCCGCATGCATTCCGGAGGAGCGGCAAGGGCATGAGATGCGCCGTACAGGACACGATCTGCAGCACCTGGGGTTGGTCCACCAACACCGGATTCTGGGACGGACCCAGCGGCCCGTACCTATGGGAACGACCCGACGGAAGGTTCATCACGGCCGACCATGACGCCTGGGGCGACCCAGCGCTCATCGATCTGGTCTGGCGGCCCAAAGCAGCCTAGCGGAAACGCCATTTTACAGCGCCCCGCACACGCGGGGATGAACCCGCCCTACGCCGAACGAAACGAGCCGAACACCCAGCCGAACAAGCGGACGGAGAAGACCGATGGACACACAAACCGCGGCATGCGCGATAAGCGCAGTACTAGCTGCCGGAACGGTCGCGACGATCGGAATCGCGGCGCACGCATGGGTGTCGAGACGAAAGAGGCAGGCGGGGCTCGACGACTGGCTGCACGAACGACGAGAGATGCCTAAGCCGAGCAACACCGAAGCACTGGCGAACCACGGGTTCGATACATGGACCGGAGCGGGGCAACGGAACACGCAAATCCTGCAAGCGAGAGCGCGACTATGGGCGGCCGGAATCCTCAGCGTGATCCAAGCGCCGGCGCTGGTCACGATCACCATCACGTGCCTGGAACGGGGATAAGCCCTCAAGTGATCTTCATCGCGGCAAAGGTTGCTGCGACACATGACCGCCGCATCCGCGTCAGCGCGACCGCGAGGCGCCTCGCCGTCGACCACCATACGGTCGACAA
>JAKZVK010000409.1:0-2836 GCA_047516085.1 Bryobacterales bacterium | reverse complement strand
TCACCAGATGCTGCAGGTGCTCCAGCTCAACATGTTTGAACGTCGGCCACTCCAGGACCTGTTCACGACGCCGTCGCTACCGGCCCCCTCTGGCTCCCAATTGTCGCTGGCGTGGTCCTGAAAATGTGGGACACTAGTGATTGAGGATCGACGTGAAGATCTTCGCAATGCGCCCCTCGTCACCGTTGATGCTCGCCAGTGCTGTCTGCAAGGACGTGTTATAGAGAGGCATCACGTACGCAAGGGGCTCGGCGTCGAGTTGCATGGCAACGACCTTCACCACGTTGGGATGGTCGAGGCTGGAGAGGAGTCGTACTTCCCGTCGAAACCGTGCGACGGTGTCAGCTCCCTGATTCGCTGGCAAGACTTTCATCGCGAATGTCTGGCCGTCCGGTGCGCGCTCGCAGACGAACACCTCGCCGAATCCGCCCTGTCCGAGAGAGTCAAGCTTCCTGTAGTTTGCCATTACGCACCCACGAACTGATTTGTACCGTACGCGGTGACCTTAGCCTATTTGGGAGGGGGTGACGAGATCGGCCGGTCGACGGCGCGCCGAGCTGCCCTGCCGAGCGCGGCGCAGGTCCGGTCGCGTACCCGGTTGTTCGCCATCCCACGATGGTCACGGCCGGCGGAGACGGCCGCACCGGCCGGCAGATCCGCCGCGGCCACCGTCGATTGCAGCCGGCCCGTTCGCCTCGGGACCGTTCGGGCGCGCGCGGTCTCCGCGACGTCGGCCGCCCAGCTCGCGGCCGTCCGCGACGGCCCCACCTACGATGCGCCGGTAGCGCCCCGTCAAAACTGCCGGGCGCGGAGAACGTTGACGGAGATCACGACAGGGCCGCGGACCGCTCCGCCCTCACGATGGCGGGAGAGCCGGACCGTTGGCGACACGTCCCAGCTCCCGCCCCGTCAAGCCGGCCATCTAGATTCCGGCCAGCTCCGCGACCACCGCGCCGATCCGGGTCTGCGGATCGTCGGTCACGTCCGCACTGCCGTACACCTCGGCCTCGAGCAGAAGAACCTGGCCCTGGAGACGCTGCGCAAGCTGCTCAACGACCAGATTCGCATCACGGAGCGCACGAACATTGTCCAGAGCCGCAAGTTCCGCGAGGCGCTCGAAGACGCGATGCTGCGCTATACGAACAGGGCGATCACCACCGCTGAGATGATCTCGCAGCTGATCGACTTGGCGAAGAACCTGCGAGACGCGCAGCGGCACGGTGATGAACTCGGCCTGAGCGGCGCGGAAACTGCCTTCTACGACGCCCTGGCGGAGAACAGGTCAGCCAAAGAAGCGATGCAGAGCGATACGCTTCGTCTCATGGCGCGGAAACTGACCGAAATGGTCAAGAACATGCCCAAGCTTGACTGGACCCAGCGCGAGTCGGTACGGGCGAGCCTGCGGCGCAATGTTCGCCGGCTGCTCGCAAAGTACGGCTACCCTCCAGATCTGGCCGAAGACGCGACGCAGCTCGTCTTGCGACAGGCGGAGTTGTCAACGGAGAACTCGGAGTAAACCAGGGATGGCTTGGCCCCCACCGCTCATGCCACCGCCAATACCCCCGCGGAACCGGTCGCTGCTCGGGTCGCTCGCTTTCCGACCGCTGACAGCCTTCCCGTGTCAACGGCGGGGAGGCTTCAGTCACCCGCGAAGTTCCAACAGCCTGCGGGACAACAGCGCCAACTTCGCTGGCAGCACGAGTTCCTGGACTAGATCCAACTCGGCCATTCGGGCCGCGAGGCGAAGGATCTTCACCTTGACTTCATTGTTCACGTCGGTAGCCACGACCCAGCCGCGGGGCAACTTCTTGTGGCGGTATTGAAGATCCGCCCGGTCCGGATAGAGATCCGCCGGCGTTGTGGCGATGTAGCGGCGCTTGCGGCCCCGAGCGTCTGGGTCGCCGGCGCAGCGTTGAAGAAAGGACCTATCCAGGTTTGCAAGTTCCCGAAGAACGATAACCATGGCGGCCTGAGCCGTTGTGCAGTCGTACTCCTTGCCACGGAACCACAGACGCTCCTGAAGCGGTGCTGGTCGACGGGGAACCTGCGTGGGTTCCGCGCCGGCTTTCGACGGGCGCGGGTGCACTTGGGCAGACCCGGGAAACAGGATCCGGTGCGCCTGAAGTAGCGCCTCGTATTCGATGTCCTCTATGCGGAGGTCCGTCTTGCGTCTCCCATGCTTCTCAAGAATTTCGACTGTGAGCCTCAGGGAGTTTCCCTTCTCCAACCCAGTGCCCTCGAAACTGACTCGATACTTCCAGGTATGCCGTTGTCGCTCCAGTGGCTCAATCGAGATGAGCTTGAGCCAGTCCAACCCTTCAATGATATCGCGCTCCGATGTCGTCATGCTTTGTATCCCTTAAATCGGTGGTGGCCAGACCCCGGTCCGCCTGCCGAACATCGAGTAGCGGCGCTCTCCGAGCACGGAGCTTGACAGTCGGCAAGGGTACCACCGACACACGGCAATTAGCCCCGTAGGCATTCAGATCACGATGCGTTCGATCTCGTCGACCGTCACCGTGTCTGCCGTCCGGTCGTAGAGCTTCGTCGTCTTCGGCGACGCGTGCGCTGCGATCTGCTGCGCGTGCTCGAGGGTCCCCCCGTTCGAGAGGTACGCCGTAATCCCCGTCGCCCGGAACGTGTGGCAGCACGTCGAGGCGGGCAGCCCCGCCGCAGCTGCCCGCCGCTTGATCATCGCCAGGACGACGCGCCGCTGCAGCGCCCGTCCTGTCAGCCCGCGCCCCGCCGGCTCCACGCTCTGGAAGAGCGTCGCCTTCGGCTCCTCGAGCTCGGCCGCCTCGACGTACTTGTCCAGTGCCTCCGCTGCCCGGTGGTG
>JAKZVK010000408.1:0-4014 GCA_047516085.1 Bryobacterales bacterium | reverse complement strand
CTCGTTTGTCTACATCGGCTGCCACTACGTCGACTTGCTGCACTTCATCACCGGGTTGCAGCCGACGGGCATCAGCGTCTACGGCATCAAAGACCGCTTCCCCAACGGAAACGAGGGTTACCTTTGGACCGACGCGCGCGTCATCTGGGAGAACGGCGCCGCGCTCAACGTACAGAACTCACTCAGCTTTCCCGATGCCGCCGCGGGGCCGAACACGCAGGGCATGACGCTGTACTTCTCGGGCAACGGGAACGGCGCCTGGCTGCAGCACTCCGACCAATACCGCGGGCTGAAGTACTCCTTCACCGAGAAGCCCGTGGCGCCCGGTGGAACACAGTACGCCGAACCGAGCCCG
This sequence comes from Bryobacterales bacterium, assembly GCA_047516085.1. GTDB lineage: Bacteria > Acidobacteriota > Terriglobia > Bryobacterales > UBA6623 > JAKZVK01. The sequence goes on along the minus strand of JAKZVK010000408.1, from coordinate 3,659 downwards.
GACTACTTCATGTATCAGGACCTCGGCGGGCCGGGTCTGGTTCCGTGGGGTTACGGCGTTCGGTCGGTCGATTTTATCGTCAGCGAGGCGGTGCGTATCGAGAGCGAGACGGCTGCGCTCGAAGGCGAAGCGGCCGCCGAAGCCCGCCGCGCACGGATCGACGAGATCGAGCAGCAGGGCATCGTGGCCACACCCGCCAACAGCCGCTTCAACGAACTGGTGTGCCAGGCGGCGAGGCTGTCGATCCTCAACGGCGGCCGGCAGGTCGAGATTCGGCATGAGCCGCCGGGGGTCGAGTTGACGTAACCGGGTGGGTTAGACCGCGATGCCGAGCCTTGCTACTTTCAATCCCTCGCAGAGGTCCAGACCCGCAATATGGCCACGAAAAAATCTCCCGTCACACCACAAGTAGCCAAACCACCCGGCTACGACGAGCTCTTACAGCAGCTCAAAAACCGCATCCGGGAGCGCCGGCTTCGGACGTCGCTTGCCGTCAATCGTGAGCTGATTCTGCTCTATTGGAGCATCGGGAGAGACATCCTTGAGCGGCAGCGCGAGCAAGGTTGGGGCACCAAGGTCATCGACCACCTATCGGCTGATCTCCATCGGGCTTTTCCCGAGATGAAAGGATTCTCCTCCCGAAATCTGAAGTACATGCGCGCGTTCGCCGAGGCCTGGCCGGACGAGGCAATTGTGCAGCAGGCTGCTGCACAAATTCCATGGTTCCACAACTGCGTGCTCTTGGACAAGGTTAAGAACCCTGTTCATCGCGAATGGTATATGCGCCAGACCATCGAGAGCGGGTGGAGTCGCGCCGTGTTGGTACACCAGATTGAGACCAACGTCTACCGCCGCCAGGGTCAAGCTACGACGAACTTCCGGCAGACGCTTCCAACTCCTCAGTCAGACTTGGCGCAGGAAGTCGTCAAGGATCCGTACAGTTTCGATTTCCTCACGCTCAGCGATGACGCACACGAGCGAGACCTTGAACGTGGGCTCCTGGAACACCTACGCAATTTCCTTCTTGAGCTGGGTGTCGGTTTTGCCTTCGTCGGCAGCCAATATCCCCTCAACGTGGGCGGCGACGAGTTCTACGTCGACCTGCTGTTCTACCACCTGAAACTGCGCTGCTACGTTGTCATCGATCTCAAAATGAAGGAGTTCGAGCCGGAATTCGCAGGCAAGATGAACTTCTATCTGGCTGCCCTCGACGACCTACTGCGGCATCCAGAGGACCAACCCAGCATCGGGATCATCCTCTGCAAGACGCGCAAGAACAAGCTCGTAGTCGAATACGCTCTACGGGATATGGGCAAACCCATCGGTGTTTCGCAGTACCAACTCACCGAAGCCCTACCGGCAGAGTTCAAAGGTAGCCTGCCAACAGTCGAAGACCTGGAAGCGGAGCTGCGTAACATAAAGAAACCTGATTTATAACAGTTTCGGGGGCCTCAATCGGCGGCGGTTGTACATTTCGATACGCCTCCTCCCGTTGGGATATCAAGGCGCGGCCCTTATGACTACCCGCGCCAGCGGTTGCCGCAGATGTCACAGCGCCGCACGCCGCCGAACACCAACAGAGGCAACCCCAACAACAGCAAACTAACCAACCGCCACCCACCTCGGATGACCGGCGCCGACCGCTTGCCCCCGCAGGTCGGGCAGAACGGAGCGGTATAGTGGTCCTCTTCGAGTGGCGCCGGTTCTGACGCGTAGGCCGGCGGCATCTCGGGTTCGTCGGTTGGCTCCGGCGTCCAGCCCTCGTCTTCCAAGGCCGCTTCTTCGAGCGCCTCCAACAACTCCTCGGCCGAGTCGAGGTCGGACCCGCGAACTTGCATCCCCACGCCCCCGGCGAGGTGAGGATGCATCATCATGCGCGTGGCGTGTTCGTTGGTGAGAAAAACCTCGATGCCGTGAGATTCAAGCAGGCTGCGGATGAAATAGGCGTGCTGCAGCGACTCGCAGGTGGTGAGGCTCGCGAGTTCTTCCGGCACGACAGGTCGATGGGGTTACTCGAGACCGGCTTGCTTGACCGCCGCACGCAGGTCTTCTTCAGAATGCGCCCCGACGAGGTACGAAGCCACCTTACCCTCCCGGTCGATCACGACGACCGTCGGCAACACCCGCACGCCGAACTCGCGCGTAAGTGATTTGGCCGAGTCCACGAGCGTGGGGAAGCTGTGCCCCTGCTCCTCCGCATAAGCGCGGGCGGTTGCCACGTCCTCGTCATTCACACCCAGCGCGACAAGCCCCTGGTCCGCGAACTCCTGGTGCAACGCCTCGATCCGTGGCAGGTCAAGCCGGCACGGACCGCACCAGGTGGCCCAGAAATCGAGTAACACGACCTTGCCGCGCATGTCGTCGAACCTGCGGAGCCGGCCTCCGAGGTCTTTCAGTTCGAACGCGGAACCCGCTTGACCCACGACATCACCCGGCTCGATGGCCTCCACTTCGACGGCCCCCTCCGGCGGCGTGAAGGTGAACAACTCGTCGGACAGAGTTTCGTTGGCTTTGGCGACCAGGAACGAAACGTTCTGCGCAGCTTCCATGGTCAAGCCGCGTTTGGCGTCCTTGACTGTCAGCTTCGATCCCTCCCTGAGAATCAGGTTTCGCCGCGGATCGATCCATACCTTCTTCTCAACGGTACGGACAGCGATCCCTTGGGGCGTTTCATACCGGGCCCACACCACTGTACAGAGGACCTCGCCGTCGGAGGTTGTGACGGCCTCTTCCCCTTCGATCTTGGCGTCGATGATTCGCTCGCCGAACTTGCGATAGCGCGACACGAAGCGGTCCCTCAGCACCTTGAGGTGTGGCACGCCTTCGCTGCGGGAGGCCTGCTCACCGAGCAACTCCCCTTCAATGCGCGTGTACTGATTCCGGCGGGCAAGGTAGGCCCAGGTTGCATCGCCGTCGAAGACGACTTGACCCCCGTCGACCGGATGATCGGACTCGACGCGAAACCGGCCCTCGGCGTCCGCCGCGGTCAGCGTGCGCGCGTCGGTTCGCCTCTCCTTGCCGTTAATGCTCGAGATGGAGCTTTCGGCCGCCTCGAAGTGGAAGGTCTCAACCTTCTGATAGGCCTCTCCAACCGCTTGCAGGAGTGTGATCGCTTCCTGGGACGTGTCAGGTTCGGTGTCGGTCTCGATCTCGTCCGCCAAGGAGATAGGGACGAAGACCAGTGTGAAGAGCAGAGCGTACAAGAGCCGTTCCATGTTTCAGTCTGTACTCTACCAGTTGGTATCTGCCGGGGCCGTATGGGCAGACCCCTGCGTCCGCCGAAAAAAAACTGTAGGGGGGGGGCGCGGTAGGGATACCGGTCGCCCGGCACCGCCGAGTAGCCCCGGGGAATTTCACCCCGAGTCTCTCACAGAACCGGACATAAGCCTCACGACTTATCCGGCTCGTGCCACCCCTTGAAGGCTGCCGCCTTCCGCCGACATCAGCGGGTTCCTCCTGTTGCCAGTTGACCTCTGTCGATCTCGACGCGGGTGACCTGCTCCCTTCGCTCCACGGGCGTTACCCCGCTTCCTCACTACTACGAAGCAGTCCGCCCCTGGCTGGCGCATTGGTACTTTCGGCCTCGCGGTTCTGCCGCTTGTGCCTTTTCCCTTGTCATCGCCAGCCAGGTTCTCAAGTTCCGCACGAGAGCCCAGGTT
>JAKZVK010000407.1:0-3091 GCA_047516085.1 Bryobacterales bacterium | reverse complement strand
AACCAGAACCCCAAACCCTTCAAATGGACCAAATCCGCCGATGACATCCTCGCCGCCATCCAGCGGTTCTGCCTCCGAACAATCGAAACCGCTGAACAGCAGGCGAAAATCATGCGAACTTCGGAATCGGGACACTAGCGTTGATCCAATCGCTTTCCCTCACACCTATCGCACCACCAAAGTCGACCCGGTGTTGCTCATGGAAGCCGCTCACGAGGCGCTATCGGCTATCTGATCGTCGCCGGTAGCGTCGGCTCGCCCGGGCGTATTCGCGAGCTCGCGTGAGCCCGGTCTAGTGAAATATCCGGGCGCTAGTACACCTCCAGGTACTCGTTGCGCTCCCAGTCAGTGACGTGGTCGTTGAAGCGCGCGAGCTCGAAGCGCTTTACGGTCGTGAATACCTTCACGAGGTCCTCGCCGAGCATGCGCCGCATGTCCTTGTCCGCCTCGAGCCCGTCGAGCGCGACGCCGAGGTTGGGCGGCAGCTTAGGTAGATCGGGATTCTCCTCGCTTGGCCCCTTGCTCGGTCGCGGCAACCGGCCCTTGGCCTTCACGCCCAGGAGTCCCGCGGCGAGCACGCCGGCGGCGCTCAGGTAAGGGTTGCTCAGCCCCGAGCCCGCACGCATCTCGATGTGCGCCGCCTTGGTGCCCGGATGCAGGATGCGCACCAGCGCCGTGCGGTCCTCGACGCCCCAGCTTATGTTGGAGGGGGCGAAGGTGTGGGGCTTCAGGCGCCGGTAGCAATTTGGCGTCGGGCCGATCAGCGGCATCAAGGCATCGGCGTGATCGAGGATGCCGCAGGTGAAGGCGCGCATCACGTTGGGCATCCCGTCGCGGGCCTTGGGATCGTTGAACGCATTCCTGCGGCCGCGCTTTTTTGCGAGGCTTATGTGCACGTGGCATCCGCTGCCAGCCATGTCGCTCGCGGGCTTGGACATGAAAGTCGCTAGATAGCCTGCGCGGTGGGCGAGCTCCTTGATGCTATTTTTGAAGGTGAACGCCTTGTCCGCGCCCTCGATGCCCCAGCTGGGACCGAAGTTGATTTCGAACTGCGAGGGTGAGTACTCGCAGTTGTGGGTGATGACGTCGAGGCCGATGCTCTGGAGTTGATCGAGAACGGTGTCGAGGAAGGGCACATACTGGTTGCGCACGCTGTTGAAGATGTGCACCCCGCCGAAGAGCGGCTCGTGGGTCTCGCGATCGAGCAGGTAGAACTCGAACTCGTGACCCATGAGCACCACGTAGCCCATCGTTTCGGCCTCGTTCAGGAGCCTTTTCAGCACGTAGCGGGGAGCGGCCTCGATGGGCTCGCCCGGCCCCCAGCGGGCGTCACAGATCACCTTCGCGGTGTCCTCGAGCCAGGGCACGATCCTCACCGTGTTCGGATCTGGCACAAGTTGCAGATCTCGGTAACTCACCTCCTCGGCCATGCCCGTGCCGCCCACCACGTTGGAGGCGGAGTCGAGCGCGATGGTTCCGCCGTAGAAGTTCAGGCCGTTCCGCGCATATCCCTCGACACTGTCGATCGGAATCACCTTGGTGCGGCTCGTGCCGTGGATATCCGGTAGCTCGAAGCGCACGTAGCGAATCTTTTTCCCCTTGAGCTCCTTGAGTAGCGCCGAAGCCTGACCGATTGGTGCCATGGTGCACTCCCTTGAGTTTGTCGAGCGTTGTTCACACGGTTGTTGTTACACGGCGGGGTAGGAACGCGGATCCGAGTCCCTGCCCTGCCGCTTTCGGTTCGCGGATATCTTAGCAGTTGGGGTAAGAGTGCGCCATCGTGCGCGGGCGTCGAGATGAGACCGCCTGCCTCTCGGGGCACCGGACATGTTGCAGTCTGTCGTGCGACTGCGCGTCCAAGGGCGGGGTGGTGGCCATGACCCGGGAGATCGCGATCCAGTACGCACGTCAAATCATCCGCGCCAACGCGCTGTGTCCCGGCCCGGTCGACACGGGAATGGTCGATAGGCTGTTCGACTCGCCGCAGAGCTTCGAACGCCGCCGCATCCACATGCCGCTCGGACGACTCGGCCGGATGTCGGAGGTAGCAGCCGTGGCGCTGTTCCTCGCCTCGGACGAGTCCTCCTACGTGACCGGCGCGGCCTATCTGGCCGACGGCATCATCACGGCGGCCTACGTGACCCCGGAGCAGCAGAGCACGAGACAACATCGCGCACCACGCTGTGCGCGGCCACCCCACCCGGAGCAACCGCCGATGAAAGCCAATCTAGATATCGACACCTTGCGCGATGCAGTCTGGACCCATCCAGAAAAAGTGGAGGCGCCCTACACCGTTTGCATTGCTTCTGCCTCGAATTTGACGGGGCTTGTGAAGTCCAGCGTCGAGTGCCGACGGACTGGATTATAGAACCCATCGATGTATCCGGCTACGGGAACTTCGTGGTGAAGTCGGATCTCTCAACTCTTCGCCGCATCCCGTGGCTGCCCGCCACAGCGCTGGTGCTCGGCGATTGCGTGGATCATCACGGCGAGGAGGTGCCCCATGCGCCCCGAACCATCCTCAAGCGCCAGATCGAGCGGGCCCGCGCACAGGGCTATGTCGCCAACATGGGCTCCGAGCTCGAGTTCTACGTCTTCGACGAGTCGTTCGAGGCATTGCGGGAGAAGCGCTACCGCGGCGCCAGGACCGCGGGCTGGTACATCGAGGACTACCACATCTTCCAGACCAGCAAGGAGGAGGAGCTCATCCGGGCGATCCGCAACGCTCTGGACGAGGCGGGGGTCCCGGTTGAGTTCTCCAAGGGCGAATTCGGGCCCGGCCAGGAAGAGATCAATCTACGCTACGCGGAGGCGCTCGAGATGGCGGATCGCCACGTCATTTACAAGAATGCGGTAAAGGAGATCGCATTTCAGCAGGGCAAGAGCGTCACCTTCATGGCCAAGTGGGACTACGAGTTCGCCGGCAACAGCTGTCACCTGCACTCCTCGCTGTGGACCCTGCTGACGAAAGTGGAGACGTCCTGCGATAGGATTTTGATCGCAGGAGGTGCAAATGTCGAAGCAGAATGGGAACAAGGGCCGGCGGTTTGATCGGGCCTTCAAGGAAGAAGCCGTCCGTCTTTTACAGACG
>JAKZVK010000406.1:0-3678 GCA_047516085.1 Bryobacterales bacterium | reverse complement strand
GCCGCCGGAGCCGCTCGACCGCCTGTACCCTGAGTTCGTTTGGACCCACCTACCCACACCCGCCGCCGGGATCGTGGTGGCAGCCATCCTGGCGGCGGCCATGTCGAACCTGAGCGCCGCCCTAAACTCGCTGGCGTCGGCGACCGTGATGGATTTCTACATCCCGCTGTTTGGCAGATCCGGGTTTGACAAATCGAGGCTCGGACAACCTCGGATCCCCGAGGATCGGATCACCGAAGAGCAGTACCTGAGGCTCTCCCGGCGCGTGACGCTCTTCTGGGGAGCGGTGCTGATCGGGATCGCCGTGCTGGCCCGCGAGTGGGGTTCGGTGCTGGAGGCGGGACTGGCCATCGCTTCGGTCCCATTGGGCGCCCTGCTGGGGGTTTTCGGGCTGGGGGTCTTGACTCGCCGCGTGAGAGAAAACGATGCGATCGCCGCCTGGGTGATCGGGCTGGCCGTAATTCTCTACGTCACGTTCGGAACCACGGTCGCCTGGACGTGGTACGTCGTCATAGGAGCGACCACTACCTTTGCCTCAGGTTACGCAGCGTCGTTGCTGGGCGCCAAGTCAAAGCCCTTGAGCCCGTAAGAGGAGTTCCATGGAAGCAGACAGGCCTTCAGGGCAGTCACAACCGGCATCCGCCACGGATCCTCCCAACGCTCAGCCCACCCAACGTCAGCCCAGCCTGGTGCGTTCGCTGGGACGCTGGGAAGCCGCGTCGATCGTCGTCGGCACGATCATCGGCAGCGGCATCTTCCTGGTACCCGGGACCATGATCGGCGAGGTGGGCACACCGGCCATGGTTCTAGCCGTATTCGCCGTGGGCGGGCTGCTCTCGCTGGCCGGCGCCCTCACGTACGCTGAGCTCGGGGCCGCCCTGCCGCACGCCGGCGGGGAATACGTCTATCTGCGGGAAGCCTACGGTCCGCTGCCGAGTTTCCTCTACGGCTGGACGCAATTCGCGGTCGCCAAGAGCGGTAGCATTGCTACCTTGGCTACGGCCTTTTTCTACTACCTAGCCAACTTCTGGCCGCAGCTCGAATCCCCGGCGTTCGTCATTCCGTCGCCCTTTGCCGGCTGGTCTTTGAGCGTCAGCTACGGCCAGATCCTCGCCATGGGGTTGATTTTCGGCCTGGCCTGGGTAAATTACTTCGGGGTCAAGGTTGGTGGGCGGGTGCAATCGTGGGTGACGGTTTTGAAGATCGTCCTGATCCTCGCGATCGTGCTGCTCGCGGCGCTGCTCGGGGGCGGCCGCACTGAGAACCTGGCGTCGACCGTCTCCCACACCGGGGGACTGACCGGCTTCTTCGCGGCCCTGGTAGCCGCGCTGTGGGCTTACGACGGATGGAACAACCTGAACATGGTCTCGGGCGAGATCAGCGAGCCCCACAAGAACATCCCACGCTCATTGATCTACGGCATCCTGGCGGTCCTCTCGATCTACCTCGTGACCAATGTCGCCTACTTCTACGCCCTCTCGGCGTCGGAAGCGGCGGTCGCCGACCGCGTCGCCAGCGAAGCCGCACGCAAGTTTCTGGGGGACGCCGGCGGCGACGCCGTGGCTCTGGCGGCCATGATCTCCATCTTTGCAGCGCTCAACGGCTCGATTCTTTCCGGCGCGCGCGTGCCCTATGCCATGGCGAGCGACCGCTACTTCTTTCCCGCGCTGGGACGCGTCCACCCCCGCTTCCGAACGCCCCACGTTTCGATCGTCACGCTCAGCGCCTGGTCGGCGGTTCTGGTGCTGACCGGCAACTACGAAGAGCTTTTCACCTACGTGATCTTCGCCAGTTGGATTCTGTACGGCATGACCGCCGCCACTGTGTTCGTGCTGCGCCGCAAGCAACCGGACCTGCACCGGCCGTACCGCACCCTCGGCTACCCGGTCGTGCCCGCCCTGTTCGTCCTCATGGCGGCGTGCCTGGTCGTGATGACGCTGTTCGATTCCCCGCGGCAATCGCTGATGGGTCTTGTGTTCATCGCGGCGGGTCTACCGTTTTATTTTCGCGCTCGCAAATTTAGGGCTTCTCAACGCGACCGTTTTGGTGCATAATAGGGGGCATGGGCCCTGAACACTATCGCCATTGGATCCGGTGGCCCATCGGCCGAATGCCGATCGACCCTGCGGTATCGTCAATCACCGAGACGCCCGGCGGCCAAAGGTAGCCCCTCAAAAGAAAAATTTGTTCTGAAACCAGAACAAATTGGTTGACATCGCTTTTTCCCTCTGCTATAAGAGTGCTGTAGGGCGCTAGTTTTGCAGTCTACTGTTCCAGTTTCAGAACAGAGGTCCGATATCGAGGCCCCCGGCCGATTGCCGATCGAGGACCCGCAAAACCCTTTGGGATAGCGTCCGCTCGAACGTTAATTGGAGGTCTGCCTGATGGATGTCAACAAGATACTCGGTGAGTTGCGGCACGAAAGGGAGCAAATTGAAGATGCGATCATCTCCCTGGAACGGCTGGCGCGAGGCAGGGGGAAGCGTCGCGGGCGGCCGCCGTCATGGATGAAGGACGCCCAGGAGCGCAAGCGTGGGCGGCCGCTGGGTTCCAAGAACCGAGCCAAAGCTGAAGAAGAGTAGTCGAGGTGCCTGCTTCGGGAGCTCACCCCCCGGCTCCCGGGCAAACCCCGTGGACTTGGCGGAGTTTGCGCTAGTAGAGCAGGTATCGCCGCCGCACGGGGAGAAACCTTCTCTTCGCCCTTTCCCAAAGAGCCCAAACGGCGGTCGCCGTTCTGCGCTCTCCGAGCGCCTGGATCGTCTCGGCATTCCCGATCAGCTTTGCTGTTCGATCCAAGTCGATTCGGTCCGAATGGAACCGAAGCAGCGCCGCCGCCAGTTCGAGCCCCACCAACGTCGGCTGAACGGCGTCTCGATCCAGCACGGAAATTTGTACGCCCGAGATCGGCTTGCCGGCAAAGCGTGAGGCGGTTGGCGTGCGCTCGGCAGGGTAGAAACGGACCCCTGTCAGGTTACGGCCGTTGAGGAAGGCCGCGATCGCTTCGCCATCCATCCAGTCCGCCCCCACGAACTCGAACGGCGTCGAGGTGCCGCGTCCCACCGAATAGTTCGGCAGGCCTTCGAGCAGGGCGATCCCTGGGTAGAGCAGCGCTTGTTCGAGCGTGCGGATGTTCGGTGAGGGGTCGACCCAGGGCAGACCGGTCTCGTCGAACCAATCGGTGCGGGCCCATCCCTCCATGGCGATCACCGTGAGTTCCACGCCGATCTTCCCCTCCTGGTTGAACATCCGGGCCAACTCGCCGGCGGTCATGCCGTGGCGGACGGGCATCGGAAAATAACCGATGAACGAGCGGTAGGACTCGTCGAGCATGGGACCCTCGACCGCAACCCCGGTCAGCGGGTTCGGCCGATCGAGCACGTAGAACGGAATGTCGTGCCGCGCCGCTTCCTCCATCGCGTAGGCCATCGTCGTGACATAGGTGTAAAATCTTGCGCCGACGTCTTGGATGTCGAACACCAGGACATCGATGCCACGTAGCATCTCGGCCGTGGGACGCCGTCGGTCGCCTTGATACAAGCTGTAGACCGGCGTCCCGGTTGCAGTGTCCGCCGAGTCGGCGATGCGGGCTTGATCCAACCGTCCGGCGAGGCCGTGCTCGGGAGACAAGATCGCAGCGAGTTCGACCCCGGGGGCCTCGGCGAACAGGTCGATGTTGCG
>JAKZVK010000405.1:0-8954 GCA_047516085.1 Bryobacterales bacterium | reverse complement strand
TGACGCTGGAATCAATCGCTCCGCTGAGCGATGGTGTCCCCATCACGCTGCCCACCGTGGCAGCCTGAACGTCCCGGCCCTACCCGCCGGGAGCCGCGTAGAGCGCAACGCTCTTACACCACGCGCCGGGACACGATCGCGGCAGGTGCGCCGGCATCGCGCGCCGCGCTTTCTTTCGGATCGCTGCCGGATCATCCTTCGTTGTTCGGACGGTCTTTCGAACAAGGAGGTTGGAGTGGAACTCGGTTTTCATGAGCACACGGTGGGCAAATGGCGCCGGCGGTTCCAGGCGGCGCGTATTGATGGCCTTCTGGATGAACCGCGCCCCGGCCGCCCACGTTCCATCTCGGATGACCAGGTGGCGGCTGTGATTGAACGAACCTTGCACGACAAGCCGCAAGACGCCACCCATTGGTCGATCCGCTCCATGGCCCGGGAGGCGGGCTTCTCCCATACGACCATCCGCCGCATATGGACGGCCTTCGGCCTACAGCCGCATCGTGATCAGCGCTTCAAGCTTTCGAGCGATCCGCTGTTTGTCGAGAAGGTACGCGACATTGTTGGTTTGTATCTTTCGCCGCCCAATCGGGCTCTGGTTTTGAGTGTCGACGAGAAGAGCCATATTCAGGCGCTCGATCGTTCGCAACCGGTATTGCCGATGATGCCGGGCATGGCGGAACGTCGCACCCACGATTACCTACGCTATGGAACGACCTCTCTGTTCGCGGCCCTCGACGTTGCCTCCGGCTTCGTTATCGGCAAGTGTTACAAGCGCCACCGGGCCAAGGAATTCCTGTCGTTCCTGAAGGAAATCGATGCCCGCGTGCCCAACGATCTCGATATCCATATCATTATGGACAACTACGCCACTCATAAAACCAAGCAGGTCAGGGCATGGCTGGCGCGGCGGCCTCATTACCATGTCCACTTCACACCGACTTCGGCGTCATGGATCAATCAGGTCGAGCGCTGGTTCGCCGAACTCACCCGCAAGCAATTGCAACGTGGCGCCCATGCTTCCGTCAAAGACCTGGAAGCCGATATCATGAAATTCGTCGAAAGCCACAATGAAAACCCGAAACCCTTCAAGTGGACCAAGTCCGCCGACGAAATCCTCGCATCGGTCAAACGGTTCTGCCACCGCGTCGATCAAACTTTATGTGCCGAACTTTAGATTCAGGTGACTAGATCTACTCGGCGCGAACACCCGATCTACGGTACTCTTGGGCGCCGTTGCCAGCGGGCATCGGTATGACGGTTTCAACAGGGGAGGTGTGATCGTGGACTTGGGTATTACTGGGAAAAAGGCCCTGGTTCTCGGTTCTAGCCGGGGTCTTGGGCTTGGCGTGGCGGCGGCGTTTGGCGCGGAAGGCGTGGACGTGATGATCGCGGCGCGGAACGAGGACCGTCTCGCCGAGGCCGCATCTCGGTTGCGCGAGGATCACGCCGCGGGCGGGCGCGTGGAATCCCAGGTTTGCGATCTGGCTGAGCCGGCGGCGGTGGAGACGTTGGCCGAAATCGCGCTCAAATCCCTTGGACAGGTCGACATTCTCGTTAACAACACCGGCGGGCCACCCCCCGGCCCGGTTTCAGGTATTACACCGGAGGTATGGTCGGCCCAGTTCGAGACAATGATCCTGAGCGTCATGCGCCTGACCGCCAGGTTGCTCCCGGACATGCGGACGCGGCGGTGGGGCCGCATTCTGACGATCGTGTCCTCGGGGGTGATTCAGCCAATTCCGTTGTTGGGCATCTCCAACACCTTGCACCCGGCCCTCGTCGGTTGGAGCAAGACCCTGGCCAACGAGGTGGCAAAGGACGGCGTGACGGTCAACTGCATCGCCCCCGGTCGCATTCACACCGACCGCACGGACGAAATCGACCAGGCGGCGGCGGAGCGCCTTGGTATTTCACTCGACGAAGTCGCCGCGCGTTCGCGCGCGATGATTCCCACGGGACGCTATGGTGACGTCGAGGAATTTAGCGCCGCGGTCGCATTCCTCGCCAGTGCGCGCGCGAGCTACGTCACGGGCAGCATCATGCGCGTGGATGGGGGCCTAATCCAGAGTTCGTAAGGATAAGCCCCCCACGCACCGTTTTGGGTTGGGGGACGGGGCTATCTAAATGAGATCACGGGTTTTCCGGGGGGGCCCTTTCAAGGTTAGTAATCCTTGCCGACGATGTTCCAGTATGTGTCTTTGTTGCAGACCTTGCCGTCCCGGGATTCCCAGAGATCGCACCCCTGGTAATTCAAGATTTCTCCCGAGCCGCTCTTTCCTGTGACCCTTCAGACGGAGATGGCCCGGACCCCGCAGATATGTCCCCGCAGATATAATGGTATCCGTGCTCCCAGCTCATATCCGAGATCACCTCGAATCGCGCGGCGAGGTATTTTCGGATGCTCTTCTTTCCCGTTACGTGCAGTCCCCACGGATCAGGGCCGCGCGCCGTCGTGAAAGTGCAGTCATCCGTGAAATGAGACACGATCCGATCGACGTCCTGGTTGTTGAACGCCTCGGACCATTCCGTCATGAGATAAGCCTCGATCACGGCGGGGTCGCGCTTGACCTCGTCGGGCACGCCATCGGCGATCAGGTCGCCGTAGTTGAGCACCAGCAGGCGCCGGCACAGGGTGAAGATCGAGTCCATCTGGTGGCTGATCAGGATGATCGCCGTGCCGGCGCCGTTGACCCGCTCGATGTAGCGGTAGATGACCTCCATAAGCCGTGGGTGGACGCGAGCAAAGGACTCGTCCAGAATGATGATCTCGGGGTCGAGCATCAAAAGACGGCCGAGCTCGAGCAACTTCTGCTGGCCGCCCGATAGCGCCCGGGCGTGCTCGTTGCGCAGGTGATCCATGGTCAGGAACTCGAGCACCTCCATCGCCTTCTCTTCGATCTCGGCCCGGGTGTTGCCAGCCTGACGCAGTGATGATATTAAACGAATAGGTCTTTAGTCTAGGGAGGAAATCGCGCTATGAAACGTCTTGCACTGACTACCGCGGCCGTCGCGTTGGCGGCCACCGTCGGGGCGGCATTGCTCCCGTCGGGTGAAGCGCTCGCACAAGGGAAGAAGTTCATCGCCATCGGCACCGGCGGTCCGACCGGCGTTTACTTCGTCGTCGGCCAGTCGGTCTGCCTCTTGGTCCACAAGGAAGCCGCCGAGGGCCGCAAGAAGGGCCGCAAGCACGGCATCCGCTGCGCGGCGCCGTCGACCGGTGGCTCGACGTACAACATCGGCCAGATCAGCCAGGGCGAACTCGACTTCGGCGTCGCCCAGTCCGACTGGCAGTACCACGCCTACAACGGCACCGCGCCGGACAAGGTCAAGGAGTACAAGAAGCTGCGCTCGGTATTCTCGGTTCATCCCGAGCCGTACCACATCATCGTCGGCGGTGATTCGGGAATCATGAGCTGGGCCGACCTCAAGGGCAAGCGGTTCAACATCGGCAACTCGGGCTCGGGCCAGCGGGGCACCACCGAGGTCCTGATGGAGCGCTACGGCACGAGCAAGGGCGACTTCAAGATCGCCACCGAGCTGACCTCGACCGAGCAGTCGAAGGCGCTGTGCGACGGCAAAATCGACGCCTACGGCTACACCGTCGGCGTGCCCAACGCCGGCGTCTCTGTGGCCACCGATGGCTGCGGCGCGAAGATCATCAACCTCGACACCAGCGTCGAGAAGAAGCTGGTAATGGACAACGCATTTTATGCCTTCGCGACGATCCCGAAGGGGACGTACAAGACGACCGACAGCGATGTCACCACGTTCGGCGTCATGGCCACCTTCGTCACCAGTGCGGACGTGGACGAAGACGTGGTGTACGAGGTCGTGCGCGCGGTGTTCGAGAACCTCGACGACTTCCGGAAGCTGCACCCGGCGTTCGCCAACCTCGATCCCGCGAAGATGATCACGAACGCCCTCTCGGCGCCGCTGCATCGGGGCGCCGTCAAGTACTACAAGGAAAAGGGCTGGATGTAAGTCCAAGCATCTGAACACGACCGGCGCTCCTCGCACGGGGGGCGCCGGTCCAATTTTTTGTGCGTAGGATGCAACCGGGTTGCGGGGGAGACTCATGGCTGGGGCGAATTCTCCCGAAGCGGACGAAGCGCCCGAGGACCTCGAAAAGACCCTCGACGAGATCGACTACACGGGGCGCCGGCTCCGGCCGGGCCTTGCCGTCCTGCTCGGCGCCATCGCCGCGCTGTGGTCGCTGTTTCAGCTTTGGATCGCGTCACCGCTGCCGTTCATGTTCGACTTCGCGATCATCGTCGACGTCCCGGTGCGCGGTATCCATCTCGCCTTCGGCCTCCTGCTGTGCTTCCTCATGTTCCCGGCGACGCGACGCCTGGCGACGGACACCATTCCATTCTACGACATCATCCTGGCGCTGCTCGGCGCCGGATGCGCACTGTACCTGTTCCTCGGCTACGAAGGCTTGGTGAGTCGCCAGGGAATCCTGCTCGCCTTCGACGTTTCGCTGTTCGGCGTCGACTTCAGCTTCCCGTTCGAGACCATCCTCGGCGGCATCGGCATCATTCTCCTGCTGGAGGCGACGCGGCGCAGCATCGGCTTGCCGCTGGTCGTCGTCGCGTGCGTGTTTCTGGTCTATTCGTTGTTCGGGCAGTCGATGCCTGACCTCATCTCCCACAAGGGCCTCTCGCTCACCCGGCTGATCGGCTATCACTGGCTCGGCGGCGAGGCGATCTTCGGCATCCCGATCGACGTTTCGGTGAGCTTCGTCTTCCTGTTCGTCCTGTTCGGGGCGCTCCTCGACAAGGCGGGCGCGAGCAAGTACTTCCTCGATCTGTCGTTCGCCATGGTCGGCCGGTACCGCGGCGGCCCCGCTAAGGCGGCGATCCTCGCCTCGGGCATGACCGGGGCGATCTCAGGATCGTCGATCGCCAACGTGGTGACCACCGGCACCTTCACGATTCCGGTGATGCGGAAGATCGGCATCCCGGCGATCAAGGCGGGGGCGATCGAGGTCGCGGCCTCGACCAACGGCCAGCTCATGCCGCCGATCATGGGCGCGGCGGCGTTCATCATCGCCGAGTTCATCGGCATCTCGTACTTCGAAGTCGTCGTCGCCGCGTTCATTCCGGCCGTCATCAGCTACATGGCGCTGATGTACATCTCTCATCTGGAGGCGTTGAAGCTGGGGCTCCGGGGCCTGCCGCCAGCCGAGATACCGCCGCTGCGCAAGACCTTCATGGGCGGCCTTCACTTCCTGGTCCCGATCGCCGTGCTGCTCTATCTGTTGATGGTGGAGCGGTGGACGGCGGGCAGCGCCGTCTTCTTCTCTATCATCCTGATGATGCTCGTCATCCTGGCTCAGAATACCTATCCCAGGGGCTTGCAACTGGGAACCGCCGTTTTCCTGTATGCGATCCCCATCGTCGTGTTCGCCGTGCTGCGGTTTCAGGCTGACCTGGCCATCGATGGCTCGTTGTTCTGGGCCTATGCCGGGGTCCTCGTCATCATCCTCGGTCAGATTGCGCTCAAAAGGAGCCGCGAGGGCGCGGTCCGGGGACATGTCTGGTTCGCGCTTGCGAACATTTACGACGGCTTGATCGCCGGCGCCCGTAACATGATCAACATCGCCATCGCCGTCGCCGCCGCCGGTATCATCGTCGGCGCGGTCGGCTCGACCGGCCTCAACAACGCCCTCGTCGGCGTCGTCGAGGCGATCTCGGGAGGCAACGTGTACATCCTCCTCGGCCTGACCGCGGTGTTGTGCTTGATCCTCGGCATGGGGCTGCCGACGACCGCGAACTACATCGTCGTCGCGTCGCTGCTGGCGGGCGTGTTGGTCGAGCTGGGGACCGCCGCCGGGCTCGTCCTGCCGCTGATCGCGGTCCACCTCTTCGTCTTCTACTTCGGCATCCTCGCCGACGATACGCCGCCGGTTTGCCTCGCGGCCTTCGCCGCCGCGGCGATATCGCGCGCCGACCCCATCAAGACCGGAATTCAGGGGTTCATGTACGATATCCGCACCGCGATCCTGCCGTTCATATTCATCTTCAACCCGGAGCTGCTGCTGGTCGGGGTCGAGAGCTTCTGGCACGGCCTGATGATATTCACCGTGTCGCTCATCGCCCTCCTTTCGTTCAGCTCGCTCACCCAGGGATGGATGATCGTCAAGGTCAAGCTCCACGAGGCGGCGTTGCTCATCGTCGTCATCGTCGCCCTGTTCAGGCCCGGAGTCGTCATGGACCAGTTCTATCCCGAGTTCGCGTCGCTCGACCTCGACAAGTTCGCGGCCGGCGAGGTCACGGCCGAGCGCGGTTACACGGTGCGGTTCCACGTCGTGCGCTCGACCGATTACGGCGACCGCTTCAAACTTTACCGAGTGGGGACGCCCGACATGCCCGCGGCGGGCCCCGAGGATTACTACGGCTTCACCCTGAACCCGATCGAAGACGGCCGCTACGAGGTCGCCGATCTGTTGCCCAGCGGGCTCGCCGAACAGGCCGGCCTCGAATTGTTCGATCAGGTCACAGACGTCGACGTCGAGCAAGTGGGGCAGCCGCCGAAGCAGCTCGTCTACCCGTTCGGGCTGGCGCTGCTCGGGGTCGTCATCTTCTCGCAGCTGATCCGCCGCCGCCGCGCGCAGGCGGTCGAGGCTCCGGCGCAGGGCGAGAACGGCTGAGGTTGGGGTCAGCACCGGAGTAAACACCGAGTATCTTCGCCTCGCCCTCGCCGACCGAAATATAGGCATGGCCCATGCTGCTGTCGAGATAGATGCTTTCGCCGGCCTTTAGCACAACCGGCTCGTAAACCGCGGTATGAACCTCGATCGTGCCCTCTAGAACATAGATGAACTCTTCCCCGGAATGCCGGAGCAAATCTCCGAATTCCTCTATGCTGCGCGCCTTGACCCGAACGAGTATGGGCACCATGCGCTTACGCAACAAGTCCGCGGAGTGATAGTGATAGTCGTAATTCGGCGTCGTTTGCGGTCGAGATTCGCCATGTCGGGTGATCGTGCGCCGGCCGCTGATGGGTCGAATTTCTTCGGTCGTGAAGAGCTCAGCCATATCTACGCCGAGGCCCTCGGCAAGTTTCAGCAGATTGTCATAGGTCAAGGATGTCTGGTTGTTCTCAACCTTTGACAGCGTCGACGTGGCCAACGCGGTCATCTCGCTGACCTGGTTCAGGGTCCAGCCGTTTTGCTTGCGCAGTTGCCGTAATCGTTCACTCAATCCTGACTTCATACCGCTGGCCATGTCACCTCGCCCCAGTCGACTCCATCCAACACTCCCAGGCCTGCGCTCCCAGGGCGTTTTGAAAGCCCGCATGTTCCGTGCCGGTAATCGAATTTTCTATTTTGAAAGGCGCACCCGTGCCACCTATCGAAGATTTGACGGAACCGATTGATGGAATCCTGTGATATCATCGTCGTAGGAGCCGGAATCCGGAATCGCTGGCCCCTCGGCGGCATACGAACTAGCCGCCTCGGGCACGGTCATTGTGCTGGAGCGAGAAAGCGAGCCGGGCTATCACACCACTGGGCGCTCGGCCGCCCAATTCCTGGAAACCTATGTAAACAGCGTGGCTCGGTGCCTTTCGCGCGCCAGCCGCGCCTTCTTTTTCACGCCGCCCAAGGGGTTCGCCGAGCAGCAACTTCTTTCCGCGAGGGCGGCGCTCTACATCGCGCGCGAGGACCAACTCGATAAGCTAACGCGCTTCGAAGACGACGTTCGCCGCCTGACTCCCAGTGTCGAGCGCCTGTCGGCACGCCAAACCCTGGAAATCGTGCCGGCCTTGAAGGAGTCCTACGTGGCGTCGAGCGTGATCGAGCCGGAGGCCATGGATGTCGATATCCACGCCCTCCATCTGGGTTACCTGAAGGGCTTGCGCCGGCGTGGCGGCAAGGTGGTGACCGACGCAGTGGTATCGGCGCTTTCCAGATCTGGTGGCGTGTGGATGGCGGAGACACCGGCCGGCTCCTTCTCGGCCCCCGTCATCGTCAACGCGGCCGGTGCCTGGTGCGATATGATTGCTAAACTCGCCGGCGTTCGTCCCACCGGGTTGGTGCCGAAGCGGCGCACCGCCTTCACCATCGATCCGCCACCGGGACTCGATATCTCCGCGTGGCCTTTGACCATCGACATTGATGAGCGGTTCTACTTCAAGCCGGAATCCGGGCTCATCCTCGTGTCACCCGCCGACGCAACGCCGTCGCCGCCATGCGACTCTCGCCCGGAGGATATCGACATCGCGCTTGCCGTCGAGCGCATCCAAACAGCGACCACACTCACGGTTCCACGCATCAACCATAAATGGGCGGGGCTGCGCAGTTTCGTCGCCGACGACACACCCGTACTTGGCATGGATGGCGAGGCCGGCGGATTCTTCTGGCTGGCCGGTCAGGGCGGTTCCGGCATCCAGACGGCGCCCGCGATGGCCTGTGCGGTGGCGGCGCTGATTGCCTCGGGCGCTATGCCCGACGATCTCGCGGAACAGGGCCTACTCGAGTCCGCCCTGGCGCCACAACGCCTGCGGTAACCGGCGCCCGAAACCGTCGCCGATGGCCGCCCGCCCGGGAGATCCGATGACCCAAAGAACAATCGTTCCATTCGAATTCGAAAGCGGACAATGGGTGTAACAATCGGTTTCCTGCTTATCCGTGACACTCCGTCTGTGGGGATGTATGTTCTCAATATGTTCTGTATGAGGGGGGTCACGGTTATGGGGTTCAAGGTTACATCGCGCGTGCGTGGTCTGAACGACGAGGCGTTTCGGGAGGCCTTCGGCACCAAGGAGCAGTGCCGCGCGGCGCTGGTCCGGCTACGCTGGCCGGACGGCTTCGTCTGCCCCTGCTGCGGCCATCGGGAGCATTGCGTGCTGGCGGGCCGGGGTCTCTATCAATGCAAACGGTGCAAGAAGCAGACATCGCCCACGGCGGGCACGATCTTCCACGCGACCAAGCTGCCGCTGACACTCTGGTT
>JAKZVK010000404.1:0-3376 GCA_047516085.1 Bryobacterales bacterium | reverse complement strand
ACCCTTCCATCCTCTGCTATTCTAATAATCTCCACTATCCCGATAGGGATTAGCGTATTTAACTATGTCATCTCAACCTCAGGCCACGGTGGCCGAGAACAGCGATGTTCCGGCCATCGAGGCCACTTTTAAGCAGTTAAGCGATCTGTTCCTGCTCGCCGAAGACGGTTATCTGCCCGTTCGCGGCTTCCTGCCCGAGCGCGAAGTCAAGAACGTCTGCGAGAAGATGCACCTCACCACCGGGGAGCCCTGGAGCATCCCAATCATCTTCCCCGTCGACGATGTCCAGGCGCAGTTGGCCAAACGCAGCGAGAAGCTCCTGCTCAGGGACGCCTCCGGCGCCCCCGCGGGCCTGCTGCACGTCAGCGAGGTCTTCAAGATCGACAAGGCCCACTACGCCAAGCACATCTTCCGCACCGAAGACTCAGCCCATCCCGGCGTCCAGTGGCTGGCCGAGTCGGGCGACTATAGTATCGCCGGTGAAATCGAGACGTTTCCCGACTGGAAGTTCGACATCCCGGGCGACCTCGCCTTCTCGCCTCGCGAGGTCAAAGCCGAAGTCGAGAAACGTGGATGGAAGCGCGTCGCGGCGTTTCAAACCCGCAACCCCATACACCGGGCCCATGAGTACTGCACGAAGATCGCCCTCGAACTATCAGACGGACTGGTCATTCACCCGCTGCTTGGCGAAACCAAGCCCGACGACATCCCGGTCGACGTTCGCCTGGCCTGCTACAAGGTTCTAATCGAAAACTATTATTCGGCCGCGCACACCCTGCTGGCCGGCTTCCCGGCTTGGATGCGCTACGCCGGGCCGCGCGAAGCCGTCTTCCACGCGCAGGTGCGCAAGAACTACGGCATCACGCACTTCATCGTCGGACGCGACCACGCCGGCGTCGGCAACTACTACGGACCATTCGACGCGCAGGAGATTTTCTCCGAGTTTCAGCCCGGCGAGTTGGGCATCGAGCCCCTATTCTTCAACCTGGTCTTCTACTCGACCCGGTGCGCCGGCATGGCGTCTCCCAAGACATCGCCCGGCGGCGACGACGAACAGATTTTCTTGAGCGGCACCGTTGTGCGGCAAATGCTCAAGGAGGGCAAGATGCTCCCCGAAGAGTTCACGCGGCCGGAAGTGGCGAAGATTCTTATGGAGGCCGAGCAGAACCAATGAGTCTGGCCGCCGCCTCGCTCCCGACCTTCCCCGGTGAAAACGCCGGCGCGGTGGAAGTTCTCGAGTGGGGCTTAGAGATGTTCGGTGACCGCCTTGCCATTTGCACCAGCCTCCAGGCTTCGGGGATGGTGATTCTTGATTTGGCGCAGCGCCTTGCGCCCGACGTCAGGGTCTTCACCATCGACACGGGCCGGCTCCCCGCGCAGACGCACGAGTTGATCGTGGACGTCCGCCGCCGCTACGGCATTGAGATCGAAACTGTGGCGCCCGACGCCGGCGAAGTCGCCAGCATGGTTTCCGCCCACGGGCCGGACCTGTTCCACGACTCGGTCGCCAAGCGCCGCATGTGCTGCGAGGTGCGCAAAGTGCGCCCGCTGCGCCGCAAGGTCGCCGGTCTCAGCGCGTGGGTGGTCGGCCTGCGGCGAGGGCAGTCCGAATCGCGCCAGGACGTACCGAAGGTCCAAGCCGACCCCGACTACAAGGGACTCTTCAAGCTGTGTCCGCTGGCCGACTGGACCGACGAGCAAGTGTGGGACCACATCCGCCGCCACGATGTGCCCGTCCACAAGCTCTACTCCGAGGGGTACACCAGCATCGGCTGCGCCCCCTGCACGCGCGCTCCGCTTGCGGGAGAGGACGCCCGCGCCGGCCGCTGGTGGTGGGAAAACGATGCCGGCAAGGAGTGCGGTATCCACTACCCACCCGACGGCGTTCCCCGCCGCGAGTTCGACGTGCTGCTTGCCGACGTTCTGCGCCCGGCGAGTTAGAATGTTCCCGCCGGGTAGCTACAATCCAAGAGGAAGTGCTGTTTGTCTATGACGCATAAGGGTTTCACTTTGTGGTTCACCGGTCTCTCCGGAGCAGGCAAGTCCACCGTTTCCGACATTCTGGTCGACCGCCTGCAGGCCGGCGACGCCAAGGTCGAGGTGCTCGACGGCGACGTCGTGCGCACCAATCTCTCCAAGGGTCTGGGCTTCAGCAAGGAAGACCGCGACACCAACATCCGCCGCATTGGGTTCGTTTGCGAGATGCTTTCCCGCAACGGCGTAATCGCCATTGCCGCCGCCATCTCCCCCTACCGCGGGATTCGCGACGAGATCCGCGACAAGATCGAGCACTTCGTTGAAGTGCACGCCCACTGTCCGCTCGATACGCTCGTCGAGCGCGACGTCAAGGGACTCTACAAAAAGGCCCTGGCAGGCGAGATCAAGGAGTTCACCGGCGTGTCCGACCCTTACGAGGAACCCCTGAACCCCGAGGTCGTGTTCGACTCCAGCCGTGAGACGCCTGAGGAAAGCGCCGAGAGGGTTTGGGCTAAACTGTTGGAGTTGCGCCTCCTTTCGGATGGTTGACCTCCATTCCCACACCAATCGTTCCGACGGGACGCTGACTCCCGAACAGCTTATTGACCTCGCAGTCGGCAGTGGATTGCGGGCTCTTGCCATCACCGATCACGACACCCTCGAGGGCTACGACCACGCGCGCGCGTCGACGGGGGACGCTCGCCTCGACCTCATCTGTGGCGTCGAGTTGAATGCGCGCTTCCACGACCGCCCGATTCACCTGCTGAGCTACTTCCTCAATGGCCCGCCAGGGGACGCGTTCCGGCAACATCTCACCGGCATCCAGCAGAACCGCCGCGAGCGGAACCAGCGTCTGGTCCAGCGCTTGCGCGAACTGGGTCTTGAGATGCGGCTCGAAGAGGCCGAGCAACTTGGCCGCGGACAGACCGGCCGTCCGCACTTCGCTCAGGTGTTGGTCAAGCGCGGCTACGTGTCGAGTACGCGCGAAGCTTTCGACCGCTACCTCGACGAGAAGGCACCAGCCTTCGTCGAGCGGAATGACCCTTCCCTTGGCGACGTACTGGCCTGGATTCACGAGGCGGGCGGCCTGTCTTCGTGGGCTCACCCGGCGCGGTTTTTCCGCGAATCGGGCCTCGACGTGACGGCCTGCTTCGAAGAACTGCAATCCAGGGGCCTCAACGCGATCGAGGTCTATCACACCGACCACAAGCTGCACTAATCCGACCGCTTCCATGCCGCCGCCACGGCTTTAGATCTCGGCATGACCGGCGGCAGCGACTTCCACGGCGAGCCCGAATCCGACACCCGTCTCAACAGCCTCGCCCTACCGTTGAGCCTGCTCGAAGACCTCCGCCACTACAGCGCCGCCCTCCAAACCCACCCCTAACTAAGGCTGATC
>JAKZVK010000403.1:0-2536 GCA_047516085.1 Bryobacterales bacterium | reverse complement strand
CTCTTCCCTGGCGGTGAAGCGATACCCGTTCAACTCCAGAAACAGAATGCCGACCACAAAGCCCGCGCGCTTGTTGCCGTCAACAAAAGGATGGTTGCGCACGATGCCCGCCGTGTAGGCCGTCGCCATGTCGATGATGTCGCGCGTTTCCCCATAGGCGTAAAGCTGCTGCGGCCGCGCCAGGGCGGATTGCAGCAAGGCTTCGTCACGTAAGCCCGCCGCGCCGCCGTGCAGCGCGAGCAGGCGGCCGTGCAGCGTCAGCGCGTCGCGCTGCTCGATCCAGACCGGCTCCGTCACTTGGCCAGAACGTGCAGCGTGTTGCGATAGCGTCCGATGATGTCTTCGGCCTTTGTCATCTTCTTTTCAAAGGCGGGATCGTAGGGCGACAGCTGGTAGCTGCCGTCCGGCGCTTCGGTCAGGAACAGGGGTTCCCCGTCTTTCGTACCCAGCCGGTTGATGACCTCCTTCGGCAGGACGACGCCAAGCGAGTTGCCGAATTTGCGGACCTTGAGTTCAAGCACGAGCGTCTCCTATTTGTTATTACTATTGTAATAACATTTGAGCCGTTTGGCAAGAACTCAAAGGGGGAAACGCGATCAAGACCTTGTTCTGACTGGCAAAAGGTTGCCCCCATCCCAATCAGGAGCATCATAGACGCCAGTACCTTTCCGAAAGCACTCGAAGGCGTCTAAGTCGTGGTCTCGAGTGCGAACGCCGTCCTTGCGCAGTCGCTTGGAATCCACGCAGGCCGTATCAACGACGCATCCAGCCACCGCTACCCCAAATACTCCGCCAACCCACCCACATCCGCCAACACAACCCGCGGCTCATAAACCTCCAACTCCTCCCTCGCCGTCATCCCCGTTAACAACGCAATGAACGGCACGCCCGCTCGCTTAGCCGTTTCGGCATCCGTGACGCTGTCGCCCACATAGACCATCTCTTCCGGCCCGGCCTCCAGCCGTTCCACCGCCATCAACAAGCCTTCGGGATGCGGCTTGAACTCCCGCACGTCCTCGCCGCCGACAATCGTGTCGAACGGGTCACGCAGCCCCTCCCGCTCGAGCGTCGCCTCAATACGGATACGGAACTTCGTCGACACGATCCCCAACCGATAGCCCCGGCGCTTCAGCTCACGGACCGCACCCGGCACCCCGGGCAGCATCACCGTCCACGCGACCATCACTTCGTCCGACCGTGCACGGAAGAAGGCCCGAAACTCTTCGGCGCGGTGCCGATGCGGCTTGCCGGCGAGCCGCGCCAGTGTCTCGGGCAGCGACAACCCGATCGTCCGCCGGATCTCATCCTCGGAAGGCACCGCGAGGCCCATCGCGGTGAATGCGACGGTCACACATTCGACGACGGCGCGCGAGGAGTCCGCGAGCGTATAGTCGAAATCGAAAACGACGATTTCAGTTGAAGCGCGCAAGAGAAGCACCGGATTGTATCAGCCCCATGAGCCGGCCGGCCGCCGGGCTATAATGTGACCTTCGCAAACGCGCCCTTCGCGACGGCTGAATCATGCCCAAAGCCACCATCGTCTCTCTCCTCTTCGGTCTTGCCGTCCTGGCAACACTCGTGTATTCCACGCTCGGCTTGGGGCAATACAGTTGCGAGGTGTGCATGACATACAACGGCAGCCAAAACTGCTCCACGGCGTCGGCGCCCACGCGCGAGGAGGCCACCCGCACCGCCAGCGACGTGGCCTGTGCGCCGATCTCTTCGGGCATGACCGAGAGCATCCAGTGCTCCAACACTCCCCCTGATAGCGTCACCTGCACGAAGCAATAATGGAGGAACCGATGCCCCGCGCGCTGCCGCCCAACACCCTCTCTCGCCGTTCCTTCCTCCAACGCGCAACCACTGCTGCTGCCCTGGCAACCGGCCCGGCCGCGAACGTCCTGGGAGCCGCCGACGACTCCTTCGACCTGATCGTCGCCGGTGGCACCGTGATCGACCCCTACAACGAAACCAACAAGATAGCCGACGTCGGCATTAAGGCCGGCAAGATCGTTCGCGTCGCCGACAAGCTGCCGCACGGGGACGCTCACGTGCTCGACGCCGGCGGCCTCTACGTCTCGCCGGGTTGGATCGATCTGCACGCGCACGTCTTCATCGGAACGAGTTCCAGTGCCGTACATCCCGATCGCGATGCCGGGGTGCACGCCGGCGTGACTACGCTGGCCGATCCCGGCGGGTTTCGCTCGAGTGGCTTTCACGAGTTCCGCAGCGAGATTATCGACAAATCAACGACGCGCGTCCTTGGGTTCGTCAACGTCGCGGCTCACCGCAACAAGAAAGGCACGCCGATGCAGGGCGACTGGGCGCTGTTCGATCAGCAACTGACCATCAAGACCATCGCCGAGAACAAGGATGTCCTCAAAGGCGTCAAGGTGCTCTCCTCCAACCGGCACGCCGGCAACCTGGGTATCATACCCACCAAGCTGGCCGTGCAAGCCGCCCGCGAGACCGGCACCCATGTCGTGGCCCACATCGGCATGGCGCCACCGCTGATTCAAGACGTGCTCAATCTGCT
>JAKZVK010000402.1:0-6870 GCA_047516085.1 Bryobacterales bacterium | reverse complement strand
CGCAACCCGACGCGCGGACCCCCGCGCCGAAAAAACCTACCCCACCGTTTCGGCCTCGTCCGATCAAAGGCGCCCCTCTGTCTCAGACCGTGTTGGAAGGGCGCGGCTGACTCGCCGCCCCACTCTTCACTCAATCGCGATCGGCCGCATCGCCGTACCCGCCACCGTACCAATCAACCGGTTGGTCATCGCCACGTAAGTAAACCGGTAGACCTTGTTCCTCGCCAGCTCTTCGAGGTTGTGGAACTCGCCGATGTGAACCCCTTGCTCAACGAGCAGATACTCGTGCACGGGGATGGCCCGATCGGGAATCTTGGGATCGCCACCGACCTCAACACCGCTCGTGTCCGCGCCAATCAGCACAGCGCCCTTCTGCTCGACCAGCCACTTCGCCCCCTCTAGCGTCAGCCCGGCGGAGTCGTGCTCGGCGAGCTTTTCGTGGTCGGACCCGTTCTTGCCCCAGTAGCGCAGCGTGCCGGTACGGATGAACACCATATCGCCCGGCTCGATGTCCATGTTCTGAGCCTTGAGCGCCGCCTTGAGCTCGGTGGATGTGACGGCGAACTTCGACGGCAGCGCATCGACGCCCTTCCAAGCGGCCACGTCGATCATCACCGCGCGGCCGATCACCGGCGGGATGCCGTCGGCATCGGTCTTGCGTACGCCGAAGTTGCCGCCCCAGTCCGCCTCCTTGAAGCCGTTGTACCAGTGGTTGTCCGCGCCGCTGGTGATGTGAGCCAGGCCGTCGATCTGCGTTCCGAGGTTGTCGGATATGTAGAGCGCGCAACTGTGGAATCCGAGCTTGTGCGGATGCGACTCGCCGAAACCCTCGATATCGTTCAGTCGCTTCACCCCCTCGGGCGTGCGGTAGGAGACGATCGAAGTCGCCGAGTGTCCCGGCCATTTATAGGAGAACTGATCGAGCGGCACACCCAGGTCATACACCTTGCCTGTCTTGACGGCCTGCATCGCCCGCAGTACGTGCTCCGGCGACAGGACGGCGTTGAGCGCCCCACGTTCGTCGTCGTCACCCCACACCCAGCCGAACCCTTTGCCCTTGGTCCAGCCTTTCAGCTCCTGGCCCGACAGCGTGAGGGCGCTTACGAGAAACACAGAGAGCAACAGCGTGACGGTGCGTTTCATAATCCTGTCTATTCTAGATGGATTGAAGAGAGTCGGCATGCATTCGAGTCCCTGTCGTCCCGGCCCAGCCCCTGAGCGAGCGGTCCAGCGATTGGACCCCTCAACAGAGGACCCGCACGCTGGCCGCGTGAACCGCCAACGACCGTTGCCTGCGGCTACGGGAACTCCCGGCTGACCTTTAGGACCGCGCCGTCGCTCGTGCGCGAAAGCATCAGAAGACGCGTGGACTGATACGTCCCTTCTTTCATCGAGCCCGACACCTTTACCAGCAGATCTTCGACTGCGTCCGCGTCGAAATCGCCCCGGCCAAAGATCTCCAGCCTGGCCTCCCAGGTCCGCCCCTCAACCACCAGAACGTCGGCGTCTTCCATCCGAGTCTGAAGAGCCGTGTCGTACTTGTCCCACGACAGCCCCTCGATCTCGGC
Source organism: Bryobacterales bacterium (assembly GCA_047516085.1). Taxonomy (GTDB): domain Bacteria; phylum Acidobacteriota; class Terriglobia; order Bryobacterales; family UBA6623; genus JAKZVK01. The sequence goes on along the minus strand of JAKZVK010000402.1, from coordinate 5,302 downwards.
CGCCCGCACCTTCTTGATCTCGTCCTCGGACACAACGACTCCGCAGCTCGGCGGCAAAACTTCGACGGCAGCTTCGTCCAGGCGAAAAGAGGCCACGTGCGTGGATTTCGCCGGACTCACTTCCCGGAGCGCGGCAATCGCATGACACTCCGCACCAATCGACTGCAAATAACGCTCTTCCATGTCTGAGCGCGACCGGAAACCTTGCTGCCTCAGATCCAGGTAAGTCTTGCAGTCGTGGATTGTCGCGACTTCTGCGTTGCGGTTGAGCAACAGATCGCGGCGCGACTGATACCGCCGCACCGTGACTGCGTCGATGGGCTCTGAGAGGCGCCGGTCGAGTTCGTCCAGCGACGCCAGCCCCAGCCGAGGACTCCACCACACCGAGCGTGTCGCGCTAGCCGCTCCCTGTCGAGCCTGCGGGTGCAGCGTCGACGGTTGGCAGGCTCCCAACAGCGTCACTGCAACCACACAGCGCAACGCCTGCCGACAATACGTCACGAGTTCGCGGAGGCAGAGCCGGCTTGGGGATCGGCTGCGGATTCGAACAGAGCTTTCGTCACCTCGTTCCGTACCTCACCGATGCCCTGCCGGTGACACTGATTCGCACAGGTGGCCCAGTCCTGTGCCCGAGCCGCCTTGGTGAATGTCGGGAACTTCGTCACAAGCCCGTTCGTGCCCAGGTTGAAAGCCATGTCCAGAACGCCTAGTTGAGCGTCTTCCGGATAGGAATCGTACTCTGAGAATTGTCCTCGTAGCTCCGCTTCGAACCCGTCGATGCGCCGCTGCAGCAGGGCGTCAATCTCATTGGCGGGCAGGTCCAGCTTTGTCGCGGACTTGTAGGATTGGGCCATCTTCCCGGTGGGCTGATTCTTGACTTCGTTGAAATCCGCCTCAATATCCTGGGGCGTGGCGGCTTGTGCTGTGTCCCGCTGGACGAAAGGCAACTCCTGCGCGGCGGCAACCGTGGCGAGAAGCTGCCCCACCCCCACCGTCACGTTGGACCGCGTGTCCAAGTACATATGCGGTATGCTGCCTTCTCCTTCTTTCAGTAGCTCGATCGCTCGATTGCTCATCGGTTTTGGCTCCTTGGCTCAATTGCAGACAGACCCGCCAGCCTCGCCCTTGAGCAGACGAGGAAGCAGGTTCGCGAAAGGATGAACGCATGTCGGCACCATCTGCAACTGCCAGTACGTCCTGCAGCATCCACATGACCTGAGTCCCAATTGTACCGATCTCCGGGGATAACGGGAACCCACAGGGAGTGTTAAGAGGCAATGGAAATGTCGCCTTGGTGGCAGGAGAGAGCTAGACCGAGTTGCCTGCGCGGCCCGCCATCGTAACCGCCAATTTCATCGCGGTTTTCATGTTGGTGGCGTCGGCCTGATTCTTACCTGCAATGTCGAACGCCGTGCCGTGATCGACCGACGTGCGGATGATTGGAAGGCCGAGGGAGATGTTGACCGTGTGCTCGAAGTCGAGCAGCTTCATCGGGATGTGCCCCTGGTCGTGGTACATCGCCACAACCAAATCGTAGTCACCGCGAGACGCCTTCAGGAACGCTGTGTCCGCCGGGAGCGGTCCGTGGCAGTCGAGACCCTGCTCGCGTGCGCGCGCGATGGCGGGTTCGATGCGGTCGGCGTCCTCGCTGCCGAACAGGCCGTGCTCGCCCGCATGGGGATTCAGGCCACACACAGCGATCCGAGGCTGTTCGATGCCAAGCGACCGGATCGCCTCGTGTCCCAACTCCAGCGTGCGGACGATGCGATCGACGTTCAACTCGCAAGCCGCGCGTAGCGACACGTGGGTCGAAACATGCACCACGCGCAGCCGTTCGCTCGCCAGCAACATGCGCGTGTCATTGACGCCGCACAGCTCGGCGATGAACTCCGTATGGCCGGTGAAGGGCTGGCCGCTGAGGGTCACAGCTTCCTTGTTGACGGGCGCAGTCACCATGGCAGCGGCTTCCCCGCTCAAACATAACTCCGTTGCCCGTCTCACGTACTCGACGGCGGCGCGGCCGCACTCGGCGCTCAGCTTTCCGGGCGAGACCTGGCCGGGCTCGATCGAATGCGGGTCGATGAGCCCAAGGCCCTCGCCGGGTTCGATCGCGAAGCCGGTCAGCGCTTCCGCCGCGCGAAGCGGGGCAGCGTCCCCCACGATCAGCCAACGGGCCAGCGATGCGATCGACGGATCGGCAAGCGCCTTGACGACGACTTCGGGGCCGACGCCCGCGGGGTCGCCCAACGTGACGGCGATTCTAGGCAACATGAGGCGTCCTCCGCATACAGAGGCGGTCGGCGACCTCAACCAGCGCGTCTGCGTCACCGAAGCCGCCGCTCTTGGTGACGATCTGCAACCCCTGGGCAGGGCCGCCCTCGATGACGCCCCACGGGATGCCCGGCGCGATTTCGCCTCGCAGCCGAATCGCCTCGACCCGCAACGCGTTGCAGACCAGCCGCGCCGTATCTCCGCCGGTGACGAACAGCCCGCCTGCGCAAGCTGCCTCGGCGGCTCGCACCAGCCCGTCCAAAGCCCGCTCACTGAACCGGTCCAGAGGGACGCGAACAACGAGATGAGCCCCCGAGTCCTCCGCCTGCTGAAAATGAGATACCCCCAACTGCTCCGCTTCGACCTCGGTCGCGGCACACGACTTAACAAGGTGACGAACCTGCGCGGCGGTAACGTCATGAACTGAGCCCACGACGAACACCAGCGGCCGCCCGTCGTCTTCTGGAGTCGCAGTTGCGCACGGGCGTGCAAATCGGTTGCTGAGGATGGCAGCCGCCTCGCGCGCCAACCCCGCCGAACCCACGAGCAGCGCTGGTGGACGCCGACCGAGCGCTCCCAGCGCGATGCGCGACAGCTCCTCTTCACTCGCCGCGTCTTCGATCAAGAACCGCGGGTCCGCCGGCAGCATCGACGGTAGATGACAACGCGGCTCCAGCTCGATGCCGCGGACGCGCAGGCTCCCACCGATCAGTGTTCGTCCCATGGCCGGAAAGGCCGGATTGACAACGGCTTGCGCGAACCCACAGGCAGCCATCACGGCCTGGGTTTCGACGCCGACGTTGCCGCGTAGCGTCGAGTCGATTTTCTTGAACACGACAGAGATGCCGCGGCTGACCATCAGTCTGCAAGCCGCCTCCGATTTCCGTGCCGCCACGTCCGCCGGGTCGTCGCGGCTATCTGTCGAAATGGCCATCATCTCGGTAGTCGAAGGGAGCGCGCCTTTCTCCTGTATCAGTACGGTCTCCTGTGTCAGCACGGTGGTTTGAAACCCGCGCAAGGCGAACTGGACGGCCGCGTCGCAAGCGCCGGTGAGGTCGTCGGCGATCAGCCCCCAACGCGGTGGGGAAGCCCAACGCGCTGGGAAATCCGGGCGTTCGTTCTGACTCAAGCTTTCCCGTCCCGAGCGCGCGCTGTCGGCGCGCCCTTCAATGTAGCAACCGTCCGCACTCCCGAGTTAGCAACGCACCTGTGCTATAAGTCGCTGATTCAGTTCCGCAACCGCCTTGCCGTCACACACGCATCCCTTCATCAACGCTCCCCATCGGACCTTCGTGCGTCTGTCGGTGCCGTTGTTGTTCTCCCTCATCGCCGAGCCGCTCACCGGTCTCGCCGACACGGCGTTCGTCGCGCGGTTGGGCGCGGCGCCCTTAGCGGGACTGGGCGTCGGCGCGGCCGTGCTGTCGAGCGTCTTTTGGGTCTTCAACTTCCTGGGCATCGGGACGCAAACCCAAGTGGCCCGCAGCCACGGCGGTGGCGACCACGCCCGCGTGGGCTTAGCCAACGCACAGGCTCTCGTGCTGAGCGGTTTGCTCGGCGTGCTGGTCGCGCTGCCGGCCTTCGCGGTTCTCGACCCCATCGTCCGCTGGATGGGGGCCACTGGTGATCTGACCGCTCCGGCGAAGGACTACATGGCGATCCGTCTCTTCGGTGCACCCGCCGTGCTCATTACCGTGGCCGCCTTTGGCACGCTACGCGGACTGCAGGACATGCGTACGCCGCTATGGATCGCCGCGGGCCTCAACGCGCTGAACATTGTTCTCGATCCCGTGTTGATCTTCGGCTTCGGGCCGGTACCGGCGTTCGGGGTGGCGGGCGCGGCCGCGGCGAGCGTGATCAGTCAATGGCTGGGAGCACTGGCTGCGATCGTTGTCACGTTGCGCCAAACCCAATGGCCGGCGCGGTTGCGCCTCAAGGAGTTCGGCGGGCTGCTGCGCATCGGACGGGAATTGTTTGTCCGCACCGCCTCACTGAACTTCTTCTTGCTGCTCACGACACGCGCGGCCACCGAGGCCGGAGCCGACTCCGGCGCGGCCCACCAGGCAATCCGCCAAGTGTGGGCCTTCACCGCCTTGTTTCTCGATGCGTTCGCGATCACGGGACAGAGCCTGGTTGCGTACTTCCTCGGGGCGGGGAACCTGGCCGAATGCCGCCGCGTGGCGAGAGTGGTTTGCGAGTGGAGCTTCGGCGCGGGGCTGGTTCTCGCGGTCGGGATGGTTGCCGGGGAGAGCGTCGTGGCCGCCGCGCTGCTGCCGGTGACGTCTTATGTGCTGTTCTCGCAGGCGTGGTGGATCTCAGCGCTCGCGCAACCGATCAACGCGTTGGCATTCGGCACGGACGGAGTCCATTGGGGTACCGGCGACTTTCGGTATCTGCGCAATGCGGTCGTGGTGTCAACGGTCATCGGAGTTCTCGGTCTGGTATGGGTGGACGAATCATCCCCGAAGGCGCTCACACAAATCTGGTGGGTGACAGCCGCATGGATCACGGCCCGCGCCGCGTTCGGCATCCTCCGCATCTGGCCAGGCATCGGTGCGGCGCCATTGGCCGCGCAGCGCAAACCATGAACCACTCAAGCACCGACAGTCGCAGGGGTCATGCCTGACCCGCAACTTCAGAGCCGTAGGCGTCAGCCTGCGCTGAGCCGCCTCGACCCGTCGCTTCCACCACACAACCCGCGCCCTACTCCGCGTTACCGCCCGCACCGTCTCTCTGCGACACTGATCTAACCATGCGATGCCTCAATACCGGCCTCGTCGCTACCATCACCCTCCTCCTCTCACCCACCCCATCCCAGCCCGCCGACTTCCAAAGCGCCTGGCCCAAAACCATCGAGCGTGTCTGGGCCGGTCCGGAATACTGGGCCAACCCGTTGCAAGACTGGCGCATCCGCAACGGCCGCCTCGAGTGCATCGTCAGCGGCGCGAACCGCAACGTGCACCTCCTCACGCAACAACTCGGGCCACGCGAGGGCGACCTCGTGATGACCGTTCGCCTAGGGCGGCTCGACCCC
>JAKZVK010000401.1:0-4651 GCA_047516085.1 Bryobacterales bacterium | reverse complement strand
ATGAGCAGTCGAACATCGAAATCAGCATCTTCGATCCGTCTCATGCGATCGTCAGCAGTGACAAGAATGAGGTCGCGCTCTTTCACCTGCGCGCACATCCACAAGTCGTTCTCATCGACCTGGAGCTTCTGTCCACTCGTCTTATCCACCCATTCTTCCAACCAACGCGGCCGATCTCGCTGGCTCGCCTTTGCCAGATATCGCTTGGCAAGATTGGTCTTCAGTTCGGCATAGGCCGCCGAGGTATGATGGGTCACGTCAAGCACCGCATATCTGCGCGCTTCTACCATCATCTGCTGGAGGACGGGCAAAGAGGCTCCACCGAAAGCCTCAGCCATCCGGACCCCGAAGGTAAGTTCCGCTAAGGATATCGCTGAGACGAATTGCGCCGAGTTTGGATCCAATGCCTCAATCGCCATTCGCACGTCGCTGTGCCGACGGTGCGAAGAGTCGAGATGAGCCGATAGGACGGAAGTGTCGAGAATATATCCGTCCACGGCCAATCACGCTCCATAGGTGCGTAGGAGCTTGGCTTCATCATCAGGCAATGGCTGGAAGACTTTGCGAATCCAGGAGCCGTGCGGATGGAAGCGTCCGGACACGCGCTCAGCCAGCGTGAGGCCTGGAGTTGGGTCGCTAACGTCCCAGTGTCGCCACGGGTGTGCAACCGGCCGATCCACATCACGGAAATAGTCCAGAAGCTGGCGTTCAAGACGCGGCGGCAGATCATAGGCGCTGAGCACCGCAGCATCGATCTGCGTCAGAAGCGCTTCCAGCCGCTCATCATCCTGATGCAGCGCTGCAGGCTCCGCAAGCAGGCGCACATACTTCATCGCCAGTTCACCCGCATGGATGGGCAACGACGACGGAATTGGAATCTGTTCAACGGCAGAAATGCGCATACCTTTAGCCGGGGAATGAACCGCGAGAAAAGCATTAGAAACCGGGCCATTCAGAACGGCCGCGAAGGTCAGAAGCTCCACGTCAGAAACGGATTGACACGGCCACAATCCAAAAAATTGCTGCGAGCACAGCAAGCCCTCCTTGTCGAGCGTCGCCGCGATCCGCCACGGCCCGCGGCTGAGGCGGCCCGCATTGGCGATCAACTTCGGGCGTTCCCAGGGCAAATCGATAGCCTTGTAGAGCAACCTGTCGGGCCTACAGTCCAGCCATACGAGGTTCGGCAATACGAACTGTCGCGCGCCCCGTGCAGTATGTAGCCCTCTCCTGTAGCCGGCGCGGCCTTGCGTGCTCCAAGCCGAATCCTGCGCCGTTTTCCATTCAATCCCGCGATGGATGGTGAAGTGACGCTCCAATCGCGGTGCCATTTGCAGGTAATCCCAGACCGCCTGCAGCGGAGGAACCCAAAGTTCTCCGGAAGGTGGACTGCCAACTGCGCGAACGACATGACGCTCCGTCGTCGTCTTCCCTGTCTTCAGGAAAGCGACACGATCCCGGTCAGAGACTTCCGTAGACCGCAGGGTGAGGACGGCGGGAGCCGGTGGCCTTGGCTCGCGAGCGATCAAGAGCGCCGATTCGATAACGGACGCACCAAAGATACGATCGGGCAATTCAACCAGTTCGACATCGCCATAGAGCTTTTCGATTGTCCGCCGTTGTTCCGCGAATTGCCGGTCCAAAATGAAGGGACGCGGTAAGACGAAGGCGAGCGCGAGCGGATGCGAATCAAGCGCAGCGTTCAAGACCGCCACGGGCTTGGAATAGAATTCGCTCGCGATCGGATAGCGTGATCGTTCCTTGGCGGTAAAGGCTTCGAAGGGCGGGTTGCAGAGAACGACATTGCGCACCCTCATACGGTCTTGCAGGATCCCATCCTCGAAGAGGTCAGATTCGGCAACATGCCAGCCGTTCTGATTTGGGTAGTCAGCCAGAATCAGGGAGAGCGTCGCGACCTCACAGGCAAAGGGGTCGATTTCGTCGCCCGCGAGATGCCCGACCAAAAAGTCATGGCGCTGCTGGTCGCTCCAATCGATCGGCAGCAAGTCGCGCATATGCCGCAGGGCGGAAACGAGGAACGTTCCAGCGCCGGCGAAGGGTTCATAGATATTTAGTTCATCCGGCTTGTGGCGATGAAGCTCCAATCGGGCGACGGCATATTCGGCGAGCTGACGCGGCGTACTATGCGTGCCGAAATGCTTTCTGGCTTCGGGGGTAACGAGTGTATTCTCATAAACGAAGGCTAGATCGTCCGATGAAATATTGGCGAAGCTGATGCCGCCACGCAGACATTCCCAGGCAGCCGAGAACGCAGGCAGCACTTTCTGGCGGCTGCTGATCGGGACGGACGCCAGGGAATAGTAAGATTCGATGGCACGGAGAACGGAGGCGAGATCGGCAACGTCCCAGCCTTGGGCATAAGGGTGCTGGCGATCCTGCAAGACCTTCGCGGCGAGCAAGCGAAATACGACGCGAAACAGCAGCCTTGTTTCCGGGGCCTTGCCGCGTTGAGCGCCGGACGCGGCCGAAAGCGTGTCGACCAGGAGACGGTCGAGTTTAAGATGGATTTCACCCTCGACGGCCGGCAGTAAACCAAGATCAACAAAGTCGAGCTGATAATTCCGGTCGACGGCACCGATCGATTTCGCGCGGTGAATCGCATCCGGGCGCCAGGTTTCCCGATGTCGCTCGAACAACGCCGGCAGGTCGTTGACCGGCAACCGTTCAAGCACGCGCGGCGGAGCATCACCGCGAACCTGCCAGAGCGAAACCTGATCGCCTTCGATGACAAACAGCAGCGGCGCGCCGAGCGCGCGATGCGCCTTGACCAACTCCAGCGTATCGCCGGCTCCCGCCGAAACGGCAGCGAGTGCGGCCGACCGGTAGGACGGGGGCGTCTGTGTAAAGGCGGCGAGCGAGACCGTTCGCGTCGTGTCCGCCGGATCGAGAACATCGGCGAAGGCATAGTCGCGAACGATCGCTTCGTCCCGATAGCCCGTGGATCGCGCAGCCTTGGCAATGATGTCGACGGCGTTCACGACCGGCCTCCCGTCGATACCGCTTCAGCCTTCGAGGGTAGCGGGGTTGGCGGAAAGCGGAGCGTTTCTTGGCTATCGACTCCACCCTCCGTTAGAAGTGCATCACGCAGATGACCAACCAACGGCCTCAAGGGAATGACGAGCGCCGGCGTCTCGAAAACGACATTTTCGAGCTCAGGCCGGAACTGAAGACGGCCGTTCGCCAGATCCGCGATCAGCTTGCTGCGCTCGAGAATCGGCCAGGAAGCAGCGTTGCACGCTTCGAACAGAGCCTCGGCAACAGCAGAAATCGCGCCAACACGAATGGCGAAATCAACCGTCAGAGCGCGCACGATCGCAACGGCGAGCAGATCCCCCGCGGTGAAGCAAGGGCTATGCCCTGTCCCGCGGCGCAGCGGGGCCAAAGCCTTCCTCCAATGGCGATAGGTCTCCTGCGGGATAGCCATCGCACTACGGAGCTGACCCGGGGTGTAGTGCACTGTCATTGTTGACGTTCCATCTTGTTGTTAACAACAAGATACCATGTAGTAAGAGGCAGAACGAGTGTCACTATGACACCGACGGCCCGCTTCGCGGCGGCCTATGGTCCAGGAAATGCTGTCCCCGCGCACGATTCCGGAGACTTGCTTGCCAATATGGCGCTCCAGCACCGGCCGCCACGGCACCAGCGTGAACTCGCGGGCTTTCTCGATGACGGCAAAGCGGCCGCTGGCGAGATCGACATGCCGGCGATAGACGCCTTGGACCTTCTCCCCCGACTTGGTCTCGACATAGCTCAGCCCCAGTTCCTCCGACAGCTGACCGGCGACGCGCACAAGCTCTCGCCGACGCAGGATGCCGAGCAGATTGGCGCGATAGACGATCCGGTCCTGCTCCTCACGAGCGAGCTCCTGCGCGATCAGCCATTGCCGCCGCAGCGTCTGCGCCGCGCGCACCTTCCGGCCGAAACCCTCGTCGCGGACGGGTTCCGGGATCTCCGCCACAAGCTCGTGGTCGAGCCATGTCGCACCTTCGGCGCCAACCTGCCGCTCCAGCGGCAGTGACGACAGCGTTTGCACCACCACGGGCGAGGCCTGCGCCTGCCGTCGCTCGAATGCCGCCGCCCGCTCCAGATGGTCGGGGGCGATTACCCAGGTTCCATCGGGCTCGCGCTTGACGCCGCCGGTGACGCAGCGGATCGCCTCCAGCCGGCGCACATGGGTTTCGGCAAAACTGGCGCTTGCGGACGGGTCGTGACGAAGGTGAATATCCACGTCATACCGCCCTCCGTTGGCAGCCGCGATTTCGGAGACCGTGCGATCGACCGGCCGGGGCTCGGGGTGCTTCGGATCGATGCGCACGATGGCGCCTTCGGGCGTGGGCTCGGTCGCTTCCCCCTTGCCGATGTCGACATAGTGGGTGCGGCCATCGAGAGCGTCGACGATCAGGTAATGGCGGTCGTTGATCTCGTCGGACAGACCCCGGGCGACCAGCCGGCCGGTGATCGGGCGGCTGTCCTTCGCGGCCGGGTCGAAGATGACGTAATCGGCGACCGCGCGCGCCAGACCCTTTTCCGCCATTTCGCGATGCATCGTCTTGATGATATCGCCGCGCTCACCCATGCGCTTGAGCGTCTCCTCGAGGTCGTCCGGCAAGCGCCACTGGCCGGGCCGCAC
>JAKZVK010000400.1:0-5902 GCA_047516085.1 Bryobacterales bacterium | reverse complement strand
CACCCAGCTTTTCGTCGAGAAACTTCCCGAGGAGTTCCAAGAGGCGGTCAAGGAAGAGCGCGTACTGGTCGGCATGGATAAGGACACCGTGCTGCTGGCCAAGGGTAAGCCCAGCAAGAAGGTCCGCGACTTCAAGGACGGGATCGAGACTGAAGATTGGATCTATGGCCTTCCGCCCGGCGACATCATCTTCGTCACCTTCGAGGACGATGAAGTCATCAGGATCAAGGAAGCCCACGCGAAGCTGGGCGGCCTGGTAAAACAAGACGTAGACCCCAACGAAGAAAAATAACCCCTGGAGAAGACCCCCTAATGGCGGTACGAGTAGGAATCAACGGCTTCGGCCGTATCGGGAGAAATGTATATCGGGTGGCGCTCAACCGCCCGGATGTCGAAATCGTCGCCGTGAACGATATCACCGACACGAAGACTCTGGCCCACCTGCTCAAGTACGATTCCGTGCTGGGCAACCTCGACAACGCCGTCACCGCAACCGACGATGGCATCACGGTCGACGGCGACAGCGTCAAGGTGTTCGTCGAGCGAGATCCGGCGCAGATCCCCTGGGGGTCGGTCGACGCCGAGGTCGTCATTGAATCGACCGGCCTGTTCACCAATGGTCCCGATGCGAAGAAGCACCTGGGCAACAGCGTCAAGAAGGTGATCATCTCGGCTCCTGCGAGACAGGTAGACATTACCCTGGTGCTGGGAGTCAACGACGACCAGTACGACGCCGGCAAGCACAACGTCATCTCGAACGCTTCGTGCACTACCAACTGCCTGGCGCCCGTCGCCAAGGTGCTGCATGAAAACTTCGGCATCAGCAAGGCGACGATGACCACGGTGCACAGCTATACCAACGATCAGCCCACGCTTGACCTGGCCCACGACGATCTCCGGCGGGCCCGCGCCGCCGCCTTGAACATGATCCCCACCAAGACCGGCGCCGCTGCCGCCATCGGTCTGGTGATGCCCGATCTCAAGGGCAGGTGCGACGGATTCGCCATCCGTGTGCCGACGCCGAACGTGTCCGTCGTCGACCTCGTCGCCGTTCTCGACAAGCCGACCACGGTTGAGGAAGTGAATGGCAAGCTCAAAGCAGCGGCCGAAGGCCCGCTCAAAGGGATTCTGGGCTACACCGAAGAGCCGCTGGTGTCGAGCGACTTCATGCACGATGCCCGTTCGTCGATCGTCGACGCGTCGATGACCCGCGTGATGGGCGGCGATATGGTCAAGGTGCTCGCCTGGTACGACAACGAGTGGGGATACTCAAGCCGGGTGGTCGACCTGATCGGCCTGGTTGCCTCAAACGGCGCCGGCCGACCGTAGCGATCGGCAGTGGCGTTCCGCCGGCGGTCCCGAAGGGCGCGACAGGCCACGTCCCGCGCTTCCTGCTTCAACATCCATGCCCTATCGATCGATCCGCGACCTCGACCTGCAAGGTCAGCGCGTCTTCTTGCGCGTCGACTTTAACGTGCCGCTCGATGCGGAGGGCCGAACCATCACCAGCGACACGCGCATCCGCGCGGCGTTGCCCACGATTCAGTTGGCCCTCGATAAGGGTGCGTCGCTGATCGTGGCCTCGCACCTGGGCCGCCCCAAAGGCAAGCCGAACCCGAGCATGAGCTTGCAGCCCGTGGCGGTGCGATTGGCGGAGCTGATCGAGCGGCCTGTCGAGATGGGCGCGGAGGCCGCTAGTGAGGCCGCCGCCAGACAGGCGGCGGCGCTCTCACCTGGCCAGATACTGCTGCTGGAGAACCTGCGCTTCCACCCCGGCGAAGAGGCCAATGATCCGCGGTTCGTACAACGACTCGCATCACTGTGTGACGTTTATGTTAACGATGCGTTCGGCGCCGCACACCGCGCCCACGCCTCGACCGCCGGCATGGTCCCGCTCGTTGGCCACAGCGCCGCGGGACTGCTGATGCAGAAGGAGCTCAAGTACCTCACCATGGCCGTCGAGCAGCCCGCGCACCCGTATCTCGCCATCATTGGCGGCGCCAAAATCTCGGGCAAAATCGACGTGATCCAAAATCTGCTGCGCATCACCGACCGCATTCTGATCGGCGGCGCGATGACCTACACCTTCCTCAAGTCGAAGGGCGTGCCGGTGGGCGACAGTCTCGTAGACAACGACAAGGTCGAGTTAGCCTCCGGGTTGCTGGCAGAGGCGGGCGAGCGTCTACTCCTGCCGGCCGATCATCTCGTCGCCGACCACCTCAGCGCCAACGCCGCCGCCAAGAGTGTCGACGGATCCACCGAGCCGATTCCCGCTGGGTGGAAAGGCGTCGACATCGGTCCGAAAACAATCGCCGCCTACCGGGCCGAGGCCGAGCGAGCCAAGACGATTGTGTGGAACGGGCCGATGGGCGTCTTCGAGATCAAGGCCTTCGCGAAAGGCACCATCGAGGTCGCCAAGGCGGTTGCCGCCTCGCAGGCCACCAGTATCGTCGGGGGGGGCGACTCCGAGAAAGCGCTCCAAACCGCCGGGGTCGCCGACCGCATTACGCACATCTCGACCGGCGGTGGCGCCTCCCTCGAATTCTTGGCGGGTGAGAAACTCCCCGGAGTCGAAGCGCTCGGCGGCCTGAACTAACCCAGCCGAGCGGCCCGGGCTCCTATGACGCGTCGAAGGCGCGCAACGCGACATCCTGCGCATCGCCGAGGGCCGATTGCGCCGCGTCGCTGATGCGGTCCATCAAGGCCAGCATCTCCAAAGCGTCCAGGCGGGGGGAGATGCGGTTGTGGCTGAGGTGCCGCACCCAAAGCGATGCGTAGAGCCCATAGAAGGAAAACAGCTCGCGGAAAAGGAGGCCCCCGAAATCCGGGTCTTGCATGTAGGGCGCCAGGAGCCGGCATAGCGACCACGTACGCAGGAAGTCGTTCTTCGTAGTGCGGAGATGCCGGCGCAAGAGCTTGCGGCGGGCCTTGGCGAAACGCCCCTTTACCGCCGAGCCGTCGTCGCGGCGCAGCAGTCTCCCGATCACTTGGAAGCGCTTGGGGTCCGGCGCTTGGTTGGCGAGCGCCGAGCCCTCCTCGAGCTTCGGCGTCGCGCGCGAAAGGCACAGTAACTCCAGGGCCAGCCCCACGGCCATCAGGAGCACCAGTGCGAACAATACGATGGGTATAGTCACAGTTCGCGCACTCCTGCGCCGACTCCTACCGCCTCACCCTTCGAGCCTTGCACGCGCTCCAGCAACGGCTCCCGCGCATCGCGGGCCAGCAGCTCGGAGAACACCGAAGCCTCGACGGCAGGGCTCAACAGATGTCCCTGTAGTTCGTGGCAGCCTCGATCCCTAAAGAACTCGAGCTGCCGGGTTGTTTCCACTCCCTCGCCGACCAGCTTGAAGCCGAGATTCTTGCCGAGGGCGATCAGCCCCGACGCCAAGGCGGCATCCAGCGGATCGCCCGCTACTTCCCGTATAAATGGCTCGCCGATTTTCAACGTACTCACGGGCAGGCGGCGTAAGTACATAAGCGAAGCGCTCCCCGTTCCGAAGTGGTCGAGCGAGAAAGAAACGCCCTCCGAGCACAGCTCGACGAGCGGCTTCAACAGTTCGTCCGGGCTCTCCGCCAGCTCGCTTTCGGTCATCTCCAGCTGTAGCGCGTGGGGTTCCAGCCCGGAGCTGCTCAATGCCTGAGAGACGACACTCCGCAGATTACCGAACGTACATTGCCGTAGCGAGACGTTAACCGCGAGACGAACCGGCGGCAGCCCGTCACTCTTCCAAGCGGCGACCTGATTGCACGCATGTTCGAGCACCCACTCGCCGATCGGATTGATCAGCCCGGTCTCCTCCGCGACCTCGATGAACTCATCGGGCAAGAGAAGACCGCGCTCGGGATGCCCCCAGCGCACCAGAGCTTCGCACCCCGAGATGCGGCCGGTCTCCAGCGAGACGATCGGCTGATAGTGCAACACGAACTCGTCGCGGTGCAGCGCCTGACGCAGCAAGCGCTCACAAGAGATCCTCTGTACCGAGTGGGCCTGCATGCGCTCGTCGAACACCTTGCAGCGCCCCTTGCCGGCCGCCTTGGCGCGATACATCGCCGTATCGGCTTCGCGAATGAGGCGATCGGCCGTCATGCCCTGATGCTTGGCCAAAGCAATGCCGATGCTCACGGTCACAAACACTTCCGTGCCGGCCACCACAACCGCGTGGGAAAGCGCCTCTTGGATGCGGTCGGCGACACGAATCACGTCGCCGGTCTGGTTTACGTCTTGGATCGCGATCGCGAACTCGTCGCCGCCCAGCCGTGCCAAGCGATCGGCCGGCCGGAGCACGCCTCGAATCCTCTCGGCAACCGCGACCAGGAACTGATCGCCGGCATGGTGCCCCAAGCTGTCGTTCACGTTCTTGAAGTAGTCAAGGTCCAGGAATAGGAGCGCGAAGTTGCGGTCTGATTCGTCCTTGTCCTTGACCAGCCGGTCGAGTTCGCGCAGGAAGGCAGTTCGGTTCGAAAGCCCGGTGAGAGAGTCGTGCAGAGCCTCGCGCACAAGCTTCAACTCCGCCTGCTTCCGCGGGGTAATGTCGGTCTGCGAACCGGCTATGCGGACGACCTTGCCGTCCGAGTCGCGCACCGATACGCCCCGGCCCAGCATCCAGTGGTAAGCACCGTCGCGAAGCCGCATTCGGTATTCCGCCTTGAAGTACGGTGTGCGGCCCTGCAGATGATCACCGAGCGCCTCGTCGAATCGGTCGCGATCCTCGACGTGAATACGATCGAGCCATTCCGCCGGACGGTCGCCGATCTCATGCTCGCTGTAACCCAGGGTCGCCCTCCAGCGGGCAGAGAAGAAAACCGTATCCGTTTCGAGATCCCAATCCCAGAGTCCGTCGTTCGCGGCGCGGGCGGCCAAGGCGTAGCGCTCCTCGCTGCGGCGCAGAGCCTCCTCGGTCTGCTTTCTTTCAGAGATGTCACGGATGATGGCGGTCCACCGTGGCGGATCGCCGAAGCGCATGTGGCTGACCGTCAGCTCGGCTGGGAAGCGCTGGCCATCCTTGCGCCGTCCGACTACTTCGACGGTCTTGACGGCCGCGGGCTCGACCTCGTCGGGCTCGCTACCATCGGGCTTCTCGCCATGGGAAACGGCGGCCTGCACGGTCTGCTCCGGCAACCAGCCATCGACGAGTTCCTGAATCGGGAGCCCTTCGAGTGCATCCGCCCCGTGTCCGAACAGCCGCTGCGCCCCGGGGTTGGACGAAGTCACCGCGCCATCCGAATCGAAGGTAATGATGCCTTCAGGAGCGTAGTCGAGCACGGCGCGCATTCGCGCCTCGCTCTCGCGCACGCGGCGCGTCATCAACTCCGACACCGCGAGCGCCTTGGCGCGTGTCGACGCCATCATGAGCGCGATGTCAAACAGCAACACGCTCACCGCAAGTCCACCGATCAGCACCTGCAGAGGATAGTCGCCGGCGGCTGGGCCGCTGGGCGACGAGGCGCCGTACGGTTCCACGCCCTGCTGACCGACGTAAGACTCCGCTGCGGACCACGCACCGAGAGTCGCAAGCAGCGACAGCCCAAGCACGGCCCACGGCGCCACGCTACGGTGCGGTCGTCCCGCCTTGATCTCGCCCTCAACGTTGGTTCGAAGTTGCATGTAGCGGTTGGCTTCGCCTGCCGGACGCGAGTCCACCCTCACACGCGCGTCCGGGGGTACGCACGACAGTCCGGCGAAGAGTCCGCCTTAGACTATTCTGCAACTATGGTCTAGACCTGCTGCATAAGCACGAGCCGGTAACGCGTGAAAAGACCGTGCTTAATGCGCCTAAGGCATTCTTCCTAAACCCAGGGTGGTAGCTTGACGAGTTTTAGCGCCCGTGAGCAAACAGAGTCCCAACCACGAAGGTGCGGTCAAGGCCGGTGGGAGTACCCTACGAACCATCCCGTGCTTTGA
>JAKZVK010000399.1:0-10840 GCA_047516085.1 Bryobacterales bacterium | reverse complement strand
GGCCTTGACGCCGTTGATGTGCAGCCCTGTCAGCGTGCAGTCTTCCGAATCGACAAACAGCAAACTATTGCGGCTGTTGTGCGGACGGTAGTCCGGGTTACGGTCGAACGTGTTCGGCCCGACGACGATGTTCGAGCTGCCTTCGACGAGCAGGTTGTGCTCGAAGCCTTTCCAGAACGAGTTGCCCGTGATCGACACGCCGCGCACGTACTGCAAGTGCACGTTCACCGCCACGTCACTCAGAGCGTTGTCCGAGATGGAGAAGTACCCGATCTTCTGCGGCTCGTCCGGCCCACGCCCCACAAAGCGGATGTTGGCCGAGCCGGGCGCGTCGTGCGTGTGCTGCAGCGTGGAGCCGATGATCGCCCCCTCGCGAATCGACCCCTCCCGCGCGTCGAGCAGCACGTTGGCCGTCGGCGGACCGTTGGGGTCCATATTGCCTTCGATGTCGCACGTGCCGATCTGCAAGTTGCGCACCTCGCTGCGACGGACCACCACCCCGCCTCCGCCGTTGTAGCTGATGTGCGAGTTCGCGATGTTGATCTGGTGCAGGTTGACCTGATCGAGCAGCACCCCGACGCCGCGGTTGTGATACACGTGGCACTCGGAAATGATCACGTTGCGGTTGCGCCCAGTCAGTACGAGGCCGTCCGACACCTCGCGAATCAGCAGCCGCGAGAACACGGCCTGCATCGTCCCCTCGGCCACGATGCCTTGTGCCTTGGGATGGTCGCCGCGAATCTCGAACCCGTCGGCCAGCGGTATGCGCTGGCGCTGCCACACATTCGCCTTCACCGTTCCCGGATCGGCCGTCCCGCCGTGGGTACCCTTGAAGTGAAGCGCCGGCCCTTCGCCCGCCATGATCAGGCTGGCCGTACCGTCGCCCACGATCGACGTATGGCCCACGCGGTCGAGGTCGATGACGATGGTCTTGGTAAGCCGGTACTGGCCGCGTGGCAGACGAACCTCACCCACTTGGGAATTGACAGCCCGCTGCAGCGCTTCGGTGTCGTCGGCCACCCCATCGCCCACGGCTCCGAAGTCGCGAACGGTCTTGGGTTGCTCGTCGGCCGCGAGAGCCGTTCGCGGCCCCCCGTCCGATCCGCACGCGCAGGCAACGCCAAGCAGAACCGCAATCAGACCCAACTCGCCGAAGCCCGCCTTGCCCGTCATCGAGGGCCTCATTTCTTCTCCGCAGCCAAGATCGACTCGGCATAAAGCAGCTCACCGGTAAGCCCGTCGTAATACTGGAGCGTTACTTGCGGCCGATCGTAGGCCGCCCAGATATCGTCCTCCGGGCGATCGGGGCTGCCTTGGCCCTCTTCCAACCCGCCCGGCACACGGAAGGTGTTGTTGACTTGGACCACCGCATACACCGGCCGCCGCTTGCGTCCCTGGGCCTCATTGGGCACGAACGTCGACCAACGAATCTCGCACTCGCGGCCGCGCGAGACGTACGTGCCGCTTGTGGGACGGTTCGCTTCTTCGATCAGCCGGTGGTTGGTCGAGTTGTGCGGGCCCGCCGCGAACTCCCACACGCGGTCGGTGATCTTGATCGCGAAACTGTTGTGAAGATCGCCCGTCAACACCAGGACCGGCTTGCCGAGCGAGTCCCAGAAGTCGATCAACTCCTCCCGCTCGACCGCAATCGCGGTCCAAGCTTCGTCTTTGTTGCTCGGCGTTTCGCGGCCCAGCACGTGCGGCACCATCAGGTTGACCGAGCTGACGACGAACAGGAAGTCCGCCTCGCTCTCGCTCATCGCCTTTTTCAGCCACTGCTTCTGCGGCGCGCCCAGCATCGAAACACCCTGCTTGAACGGGTCGTTCAGGTCGTGCATCTGCCGGTGGCTGCGCGTATCGATGTAGAAGAATTCCGTGTTCGCGATCTTGTGACGGAAGTGATTGAACCGCCCGATCGAATACACCGCCTCGCCGTCTTGTTTCGGCGCGGGCGAGATGCGCAGCCGATTACGGTCGACCACCTCTTTGATCTCGTAGACGCCCGCGTTTGGGTCGCCGCCCACTCGGTCGAGCTGCACGTTGTTGACGCCCGCGTCCGGCGTCCCCCAGTGAACGGTCAACGTCCCCGCCTCGCTAGTCTTCAACTCGCGGAAGTCCGCTGACTCGTCGACGAGCACGTCCGCGCCTCCGGTCAACTTCGCCGTGCCGAAGTGAATCCCCTGCTGCCACCCGACCGGGTTCGACCATCCCAGATAGTGATACCAGGCCTCGATTCCGATGTCGCGAAATACGGCTCGCCGGCTTCGCAGCCCCGGCGTGCCGGTCCCGTTGACGTCGTTTAGCATCTCGTGGTCGTCGAACATGAAGAACGACGGAACCTCGCGATGCCACGCCGCCAGATTCTTCCCGCGGTGGAGGTAGAGCTTGTAGTTTTCCCACACCCCCACGATGGTCGGCGCCAGATCGACGATGCGCGGCGTCCGCGGCGCGGCCGTCTGCTCGCGCCCCACCTGCTCGAGCCATTGCGCCGGCCGGTAGTCGCGCATCTCCTCATACATCCAATCGCCGTCGAGAATGGCGAAGTCGATCGAATCTTCGATCTGCTCGAGCATCGTCCGAAACGTCGGCGTCGTGGGGTCGACGCGTTGTTGATTCCCGCAGGCGTACTCGAAGCGGAAGTTAAACAGGCCGTCGGGGTTCAGCGTGGGGTGGTGGTGCGTCTTCGCGTCGGGCAGCGTACGGAAGTCGCCCCGCAACTCGTCGGCCGAGCGCCCGCCGGTTTCGCCGATGACCTCGTAGTAGTACGTCGTGTTTGGCCGCAACCCGGTGATGTGCACCCAGCCCGTGTTGTCGCGCCCGAGCGTGGTCCGCACCACGTCGGACAACTCCCGAAGGTCCCCCGGTGCGGTCCCATACCGCACGCGAAACTCGCCCGCTTGTTTGGTCCGCGCCCACACGCCGATGCCCGACGAACTCAGCCGCCCGAGGATCGGCCCATGCGTAATCTCAGCCGCCGACGCGACCCATCCCACCAGCAACAATCCCACGAGCAATCGTCTATGCATGTCGCGAACGATTATAGACCCTGCTTCATGTTGCGAGAGTCGCGGTTCAGAAGGTTGGTCGACGTTCAGGGGGTGCGAAAGTCCAGTCACAAAACTCAAGTGCCACTGCATCAGTGATTTACGAGGAAAACCAACGTTTGAGACACGGTCAGTCGATACGATAGCCATAGGAAGTACACGGCAGGTTGCCCTGTCAGGCTGGGTGAGGGCATACGGTTCGAGCGCCTCACTTACCGTTTGGCTAAACTGGAGGCACGGTATGCCTGCTTCCGGTCTAGCACGTAGTCGCGAGAAGACCATGTCAGCAGCGAGCAAAGAGCAGGATGCGTCACAAGTGAACCTGGGCGTGTTGGCTTATCGAGAGGGCAAGGACTGGGTTGCGCTGGCCCTCGAAATGGACCTCAGGGGCTACGGGAAAACAATCGACGAAGCAGTTCGAGAGTTAAGTGATCTCGTCGCGATGCAACTGAGCTTCGCGCGGCTCAAGTCACAACCCGAGTTGGTGTGGAAGCCCGCTGAGCCGCAGTACTGGACACTCTTCACCAACGCGAAGCGGGACCAACTCCTGAGGTCTGCGGCGGGGTCGACGCAGCGCAGAAACCCAGACATCGAAGCGAGGGCCCTCGATGTCCCCCCGCCACCGCTGACAGCCGGCCACCCTGAGTTCCAACAGGCGAATGCCTAAGCCGTACAAGTTCAGGGACCTTGAGAAACGGCTTCGTAAGTACGACAAGCGGTTCGAGTTTTGGAAGCGCCGCGGCAAGGGCAGCGAGCGGATGATCTATCATCCGGACATCGATGGAAGCCCGGAGTCGTTCCCCGTGAAGTGCCACGGGGAGGGTCAGGAATTGCGCAAAGGCGTTATCTCCGCCATCATCCGGCGTTTCAGGCTTCCGGACGGCATTCTGTAGGACCTAGCCCGCTCCGTTTTTTGCGCACTCACAGCAACAGGCCACACTAGGGCAACCCGCCTACCCCCGCCCCAGAAAACCCACCACCGCCAGATAGAGCATATAGAACGAAAACGCCACCGTAATCGCCATGCCCGCGTTCAGCAAGGTTGAGGGCTTGTGGTCCCGCGCAACGCCTGGCTTGTTGATGAGGATCCAAACAAACAACGCCAGCAACGGCATCACCAACGGGCTCAGCGCCTGCGACGCGATCATAATCTGCACCGGGCTGCCGCCGAAGATCGGCACGATCAGCCCGAACAACGACGTCGCCACCACCAGCACGCGAAACGCCGCGCGGCTCATGTCGCGCTTGATGCCCAGGAAGTCGGAGATCAACCACGGCGCCAGCAGGTAATTCGGAAAGAGCGATGACAAACCGGCCGCGAGAATCCCGAAGACGAACAGCGCAGCCGCCGCGGCGCCCGCCAGCGGCTCGATCGTCCGCACCATGTCAATGGCCTTCTCGATCTCCATACCTTTGATGTGCAGGGTCCCAGCGGCGCAAGCCATGATCGCCGCGTTGATGAAAAACAGCAGCGTCATCGACACGCCTGAATCGCGGTTGACTTCGTGGAAGTCGCGGGTCGTCCACCCTTTCTCCTGCACGAGCACGCTCCGCGTCATCAGCACCACGCCCGCCATCGTCGTCCCCACCATCCCCGCAATCAGCAGGGCCGGGTTGCCGACCCGCGGAATGCGTGGTACCAGCCCTTCGATCATCGTGGCCGGGTCGGGGACAACCAGGAAGGCCGTCACGAAGAACGCGACGCCCATCATCGTCACCAGCAGCGCCAGCACTTTCAAGAAGAACTTGTGGCGGCCTTGCCAATAGAGTCCCAGCAGCAGCAAGGTGAACCCCGCCGCCCAGACGATTTGCGGCACCCCGTCGCCGCCCGTGGCCTGCGCGGTCCACTCGCGCATCACGTCGCTGACGATCGCCATCACGCCGATGATCGACGCCAGTTGAGTGATCATCAACGAGCCGATGATGAAGATCGTCACCGGCCGTCCGAAGTGGGTGCGGAAGGTGAACAGCGTCGTCTCGCCGGTCAGAATCGTCAGCCGGCTCATCGCGACGACCATGATGTGTGTGAACAGCGATGCGAAGACGAGCGTCCACGTCAGCGACATGCCGTAGCTGGCCCCGGCCGACGCCATCGTCGTGACGCTGCCGGTCCCGATCACGTAGCCGATCATGAAGATGCCCGGCGCGATCGAGGCGGCGAAACGAATGAGTTTTTGGGAGAAAGAAGGACGTACGTTACTGGAGGGATTCATAGAGGGCGTTCGCGAGATGGTACCAACTCGGCCCCTCAGTGCGGCGGTCGGATGATCTGATCGACCCCCTTGCGGAACCCGTACTCCGGCCCCAACTTCTGGTAATCGATGCCGGTCAACGAGTTCCAATCCCAAACGACACGGCCTTCCCGCAGGGTTAGCTCGCAAAACAGCCGCTGATTCCCCTCGATCGCACCGTCACTGCCGTCGCGAAAACGGAACTTGCGCCGCAGCATCCGGAACGCCGCGACATCGGCCACGGCTCCCGGCGTCAGGTGCCCCAACTCTTCGCGCTGGATCTGCCGCGCCGGGTTCCAAGTGGACGCTTTGACCACCTCATCCAACGGCATCCCCATCGCAAGGAACTTCGACATGGTCGTTTGCATGTCCATCATGGCGCCGTTCACCGAGCCTTGGTGTATGTCGGTTGAGATCGAGTCCGGATAGAAACCCTGCTCGATCGCCGGGACGGCATTGCGAAAGACAAAACTGCCGCCGCCATGCCCCACGTCGAACTTCACGCCGCGCTTGCGCGCCCGATGCAGATAGTCGTACAGCTTGCCGTTCTCGTCCACCCACGGCACCGGGCCGCGAAACATATGCGTCGGCATGTCACCAGGTCGCAGCCGCTTGAGCACCAGTTCATAGAACGGCCGCTCCGGCAGGAAGTAACCGAAGTCCACCATGACCGGTATGCCCGCCAGCGTACCGGCCTTAACCGCCTCGTCGACCGAAGCCCAATCCGGCAGGCGATAGTGCGCGCTCTTGACGCCCACGATCACGTCCTTGTGTTTCTCAGCCAACCGCGCCACTTCTTCGGGGTTGAAGTCTTTCTGCTCGGTGATGTCGGTGATCATGCCGAAGCCGGCGATGTTGATGTGCGCCAGCATGCGCGTCTTGAGCCGCTCTTTGTCGATGACGGTGTGGCGGAAGAACTCGAAGTTGCGCCAACCCGAGCTGCCCGCATCCACGGCGGTGGTAACGCCGGTCGGCAGCGTATTCGAATCCGGTTGGACGCTGTTATCGCCCGCCCACGCGCCGGGGATGTTGGTCGTCGAGAACATATGTACATGCAGGTCCACCAGCCCGGGCGTGATGTAGAGGTCACTGACGTCAAGCGTTCGCGTGGCCTTCGATTCGTCGATCGATTCCGACACAGCGGCGATTTTGCCCTCTGAGATGGCGACGTCGCGATGCCCCGAGATCCCGTTCCTCGGGTCGATCACGTAGCCGCCTTTGAGCAACAGGTCGTACTCGCCTTGCTGCAGGGAGAAAGCCGCGACCAGGCAGAAAGCGAGCAGCGCGGGCAGCCTCACCCACCCTGTCCAGCGCCGATTTGGTTTATTGCCGTTCATCCTTCAACTCCGTTTCGTTCGTCGCTCGGTCCGTCGAGCGCAACCAGAGCATACCACCCGATGTTCTTTCTGAGCTGACCGCCTCGACCGTCTACAGCTTGATGCGGCGCAGCCATGTCTCCAGCGCGTGGTAGTGGTCCATGTGATCCGGCGCTGCGTTGCCCGCAAAGCCCAGAACCTCGAACTTCCCCTTACGGGCGCGGCTCAATTGCTGCATCCCAAGCGGACCCCACTTGAGCATCGGCCGGCGTTTGAGACCGAGCTGCTTCAGTAGATAGTCCGCCGTCTCTGTAGTGCTTGCGAACGTGCCCGGGAAGATCGTCGAATGCGTGATGACCATCCGCTTCTTACCTTCGACGGCCAGCCGGGCAAACTCGACAAAGACGTCGAGGTCGGCCTCGGTAAGCGGGCCGGGCCCCTTGCCCGATTCGTTGCCCGGTTCATAGCCCGCGTGCAAGCCGTCGACAAGAAGTACCCCATCGACCCGCTCCCAGTTCGCCGGCACCCGGAGAATCTGCCGCACTGCCCCGTACCCGGCACTGAAGGCCGACAGGACGACGGGGTCAAACGCCATCGGACGCTTTTTGTCTCGCGCCACGGCAGCCGCTGCCAGGAGCTTCGCAAAGCTCTCCGAATCTTCAAACGGCCGGCGGTAGCGCGCCGAACCCGCCCCCAGATACGCCGTGATCACGGCCGCATCCCGCTTGCGCCGGACAGCGGCTTGCTCGGCGACCCAGGGTTGGCCCTGGAAGTGGACGATCAACGGCAGGCGGCCCCGCTGTTCGGCCTCGGGCGTCAGCAAGAGATTACCTACCGGCATCTCGAAACGCTTGCCGGCGACTTCCGTCTTGGGCAGCCGCTGGTGGCGCCGCGTGTGCTCCACCATGGGAGACGGATTCTGTGGCAGTTGAGCCGATAGTCGGGGGCCGGAATGAATTAGCAGCGCCGGCAGCAGGGCAAATAATCTCGTACAATTCATGAGCGCCGCGTAGGAAGAGCGAGACTCCCGACACGAACCCCTATCGTAGTGGACGCGATTCGTGTCGATGCTTACCATTCACAGAGAGTCGAGACGATACGCCGAGCCTGGGCGTACTGCCGGCCTGCCGCCGTGTTCCGATCGTCCTGTGATGAGAAACGCGGGCGAGTCTCAGCCTTGTGCGGTCGCGTGAGCGTCTTCCGCCTGCCGCAACGGCGATCTCTTTGGCAGTGTTCCGATCGCCGCGGCGCCGATCAGAGCGAGCGCGGCGATCATCAACAAGGCCGCATCGTAGTTGCCGAGTTTGTCGTACATGAGCCCGAGGATGAACGGAAACGCTGTCAGGCCGATCGAGTCGACCGGAAGGATGATGCCCATCACGCGAGCCAACGAGTTCGCTCCGAAGATCTCGGCGGCCATCAGGGGGATCATCATGAAGTCGGCGCCCAGGCCGAAACCGTAAATCATGGCGAAGATCCAGGGGATGCCCGGCTGGTCGGCGATGTAGAGCAGCGGCAAGGGCAGGCCCACGAACAGATAGGCCACAATCATGACGTACTTCTTCGGGAAGCGGTCCGCCAGCCAGCCCATCCCGATGCGGCCCAGATTGCTGAAGATCAGCAATAGGAACGTCGTGTTGGCGACTGTGACTTCCGACAGTCCCTTGTCGAGAAACATCAGCTTCAAGTGCTGCGTGATGGAGCCGATCGCGCCCATGCTGCAAAAGCTGCCGAGGGCTAGTAGCCAAAACGCCCGCTGCCGCACCAGGTGACCAAACTCGAATGGCACCGCGCGCGCCTCGGGCGGCTCGACGGCATCCCCGTCGGGGTGAAGGCCCTTATCCGAAGGCCGGTCGCGAACCACAAACAGCACAAGCGGTACCAGCACGAGCGTCAGGAATCCCGTGATCCGCAGAGCCGCATGCCATCCGAAGCGTTGGATCAGCGGCAGCGCAATGAACTTCTGAGAGACGGCGCCTCCCATGCCAAGGCCCAAGTAGGCGATGCCCATGGCCGTGCCACGCTTGCGGTGAAACCACTGCGAAAGAATCACTTGGTTCGGGATCGGCCCCGAATAGACGTAGGCGGTCTGCACGACGCACCACAGCGCGTAGTAGACCACCAAGCTCCCGCCCATAAAGCCGAACCCGTTCAGTGCCAGGACCCAGAGGATCACTCCAAAGAGGATGAGTTTGCGCGCGCTGAAGCGATGGACGAAGAATCCCGCAATGGGAAGAATGAGGATCGTGGCGAAGGCCATGCCCCCCGTGGTCGCCGCCCGCGACCAGCCGAACTCGTTGATGAAGTAGTCGTAGTAGAAAGGCATGCCGTAGAGCGGAATGCCGACCGTGAAGGCGAGCGTGAAGAACGACGAGATCGAGATGTACCAGCCGTAGAAGGCGCGCTGTTGCATGGGCGGTGGGCCTACATCGAGTCGAGGGAACAGGGCGATCGGCCGGCTTTCCGGTCGCCAGAGCCCCGGCCCACCGCGGCGCGTCTAACGGTGCGGTGGGTAGCCGCTAGGCTCCTACACAGCGGTGGCGACCGGCGTCTGCTTCCGGTCGCGGGCCTCGACAAGCATCTTCATGAACTCGCGCATGTAGAGGTGCTGGTCGAACCAGCCGCGCCCGCTGACCATGTTACCGGTCCGCACGCAGCCTTCATCGACGAACGTGGCCCCGCAAACCTCGATGTCCATTTGGCACTTGGGGATCGTCGCCATGCGCTTGCCGTCAATGACGCCGGCCGCGGCGACGATCTCGGCGCCGTGACAGACGACCGCCACGGGCTTTTCCTTCTCGAAGAAGTGGCGGACGATGCGGATCAGGTCCTGGTCGTAACGCAGGTACTCGGGCGCGCGGCCGCCCGTCAGGAACAGGCCGTCGTAGTCGTTGGGATCGAGGTCCCGAAAAGCGATGGTGGCTTCGAGGTGATAGCTTGGGCCCTCGCGCGTGATGTCCCAGCCGGGGGGAATCTCGTGCATCACGAGCGGATAGACCCGCGCTTCCGGACCCGCCACGACGGCTTCGAAGTCGTCCTCCTGGACCCGGTAGACCGGATATAGGGTATCCATGGCCTCCGCTGCGTCGCCGATGGTGATCAATACTTTCGACATGCTGCCCTCCGTTTCAAAGATTCAACAGTATCTCATCGCTGCATCATGCATGGTCAGTAGTTGAGGCCGCCGCAGCCGCCGATCCATACCATCAAGACTGCCCTCACGTAAAGTTGGCCATCCGCCGCACAGCCCCCATGGTCTGGCCAAGCGGCACGGTGGGGTGGTATTCAAGCGCGACGTAGCCGGAGTACCGTCCCTCCTGCTCCAAATCGTAGATCGCGCGAAACACATTACGGTGATGAATCTCACCCGTCCCCGGTTGGTGCCGCCCGGGATGGTCGCCGATTTGGAAATGCCCGATCAGGTCGATGTGATCGCGAATCAGCGGGATGAGATTTCCCTCTTGCACCTGCACGTGATAGATGTCAAACAGCAGCTTCACCCTTGGGCTCCCGACACGCTCGAGAATGCGGAAGCCTTGCGAGCCCGACGCGAGAAAGAAACCGGGACGCGTGACGAGCGTGTTGATTGGCTCCATCACAATCGTCATGTCGTGGCGCTCGAGAATGGGCACCGCCGCACGCAGCCCCGCCACGCAGTGATCGGTCTGCTCTTTGCGCGAGACGCCCTCACGATCCATGCCGGTCAAGACCACCAGCCGCTTGGCGCCGAAGGGCTTCGCCGCCTGGCTGCACTTCTCGATCTCTTCGAGAAATGACTCATGCTCGGCCGGATTGACGAGGCTGCAGCCGGGTGCGCGGACGCCTTTGTTGGCAACGAGGCACACACAGTCGAGCCCCCACCTCTTCTGCGCCGCGCGATAACCGTCGCGCTCGGCCGCATCGCGCCAATTGAACATTTCAAAGCCCTGGTAACCACTCGCGTGTGCAAGGGCCAAGGCCTCCTCAGGCGAGTATTTGCGAACCGGCTGCGGCCGGGGATCGGTAAGTCCCGGGTTGTCGAACGGCAGACCCGTATCGGGTCCCAGGAACATCGCGCACGTGACGGAAAGCCGAAGACCGCGAGCGGGGTAGGGTTTGAATTGGGCGTTCGTTGCGGATGGGGCCGCCGCCGCACCCGCCGCGAGAGTTGCCAAGATTTCCCTTCGTCGCATCGTCCAAGAGTTTGCACCTCAACGGACGCCAAGTCAACAAACACGACCCCGCGAACAAGACGCCGCGCGAGTCAGCC
>JAKZVK010000398.1:0-3780 GCA_047516085.1 Bryobacterales bacterium | reverse complement strand
GGCGGCCACGGCGGAGCAGTTGGGATCACCGACCCGCTGGCGACTGA
The DNA here is from genome assembly GCA_047516085.1 of Bryobacterales bacterium. Lineage (GTDB taxonomy): Bacteria > Acidobacteriota > Terriglobia > Bryobacterales > UBA6623 > JAKZVK01. Next base: position 3,733 of record JAKZVK010000398.1, on the reverse strand, counting down.
TCCTGAGCTGGATTTTCCGCGATTTCCTCGACGGCAGAGTCGCCGGCACCGACTTCCGCCTCGCCGATTGCCTTGCTTAACTGCCGGTTTTAGGTTGATTCTAGGGGCTTAGCGGCCATTCTGGCGGAGGTCAACCGCCGTTTCTAGGGTGAAGGAACGATGCACCGAAAGCTGCGTATGTATCAGTAGGCTCCCGTGAGGAGGCGTGTATGTGGACTTTTCTTCTGTGGATGATTCTGCTGGTGCTCTGTTGGCCGCTGGCGCTTTTGGCCTTGCTGCTCTATCCGGTCGTGTGGTTGGTGTTGCTGCCGTTTCGCCTGGTGGGCATCGTCGTGGACGGTGTCTTCGAGTTGCTGTGGGCGATTATCACGCTGCCGGCCCGCATACTGCGCGGGCCTCGTCACGCCCAAGACTACGGCCTCTGAGTGGCGTCTGGGTTCGTGCCGGACCGCTCCCTTACGGTCACGGCTCGGTTGCGTGGCTAAGCGTCTACGCGAGGGGCGCTTTACCGGCCGGGCCCCATCGATTGCCTCTTGTAGCCCGAAGGCGGCTCAAACGCGGCTGGATCGAGCATTTGCCGTCGAGCGGACTTGAACGTCGACTCGTCCGTGAGGCGTCCGTTGTCGAAAGACCGCGTGGAGACCGGGAAGCCGTCCACCTGGTTGATCTCGGCGAACGCGTTTCCGGATAGGTCCATAGGGACGTTTTTCTGCATCGCCGACATCAGACCTTCGGCGAACTTGGCCATCGATTTCATGGCGCCGGCCGCCTCGGCTCCACCCTCAATATTGGCCCAGGCGGTGATACACAACTCGCGAACCTTCTCCGCGCCGCGCGTCACGAGGTGCTTCACGCACGGGTAGCCGTTGATGTTGTCGGTCTCGCCCGTGTTGGTCACCTTGCTTGGCGGCTTGGCAGGCGGTTGCCCCGCGACTTGCATGCCCCCACCCATACGTTGCTGCATCATCTTCTCCGCGGCGGCGCGCCGCTCGGGATCGAGGTTCTTGAGCATCTCTTGCATCTGCGCCTGCATCTGTTGTTGCATCTGGCTTATTTGATTGCCCATCCCGCGCATGCCCTCCTCGTCGATGACGAAGTAGGACTTGCGTTCATGGTCAACGGCGATCATCTCCTTGCGGTCGCCGCGAAAGATCATGCCGTTCTTCGGGGGCCTATCGGTGGAGGGCTTCATGTCCATCTTCAGCGATTGTCCGTCGATGCTAACCACTGAGGTCTCGACCGTAGCCGGCTGGCTTTCGTGGTCCGTATTCTCGAACTCGTAGACCGTCGCGCTAAATGCGGGACTCAGCGCAAGCAAAAGCAGCAGGGATGAGTTGAGAAATTGTTTCATTGCTGTTCTCCTGGGTTAGGTTGAGTAATTGGCGCTGGCGGGCTTTTCGTAAAACCACCGGAACGGGGCGCAACGGTTTGACCCGATCCGGACCCGTTTCATTCGGATGGGTTTGCTTTCCGAAGCCCCGGTGGCCCCGACTCGGACCTCAGCCGATCTCGAGGATCTCCTTCTCTTTGGCTTCGGAGGCCTCGTCGAGTTCCTTAATGGTCTTGTCGGTCAGCGCCTGGACTTCATCGTGGTTGTGATGCTGCTCGTCTTCGGAAACCTTCTTGTCCTTCAGTAGCTTCTTGACGGTGTCGTTCGCGTCACGGCGAATGTTGCGAACCGCGACACGATGATTCTCGACTACATTGTGAAGGTGCTTGACGAGTTCCTTGCGGCGCTACTCGGTGAGCGCGGGTATCTTCAGGCGGATGACTTTGCCGTCGTTCGCCGGGTTGAGGCCGAGGCTCGAGGCGAGAATCGCTTTCTCGATGACGCCGATCTGCGAGGCGTCCCAGGGCTGTACCAGAATCATCGAGGGCTCAGGGATACCCAGGGTGGCCACTTGACTGAGCGGGGTTTGTGTCCCGTAGTAGTCCACCCGGATAGGGTCGAGGATCGCGAGAGACGCTCGCCCGGTCCGGATCGACGCCAGTTCACGGCCGAGGTCCTCGACCGCCTTCCGCATGCGGCTTTTCGCTTCCGCGGTTACCTCGCCCAGGGTTTCGCCGAAGAAATGCGCCATTTTCTACTCTCCTTCACTGATGAGCGTACCGATCGATTCGCCGCCGGCGAGCCGCTGGATGTTCCCGGCCAGGGTGAGGTCGAAGACCAGGATCGGCAGCCGGTTTTCCCGGCACAGCGATACCGCCGTGGCGTCCATCACGCCGAGGCCCTCCGAAAGAACATCGGCGTAGGAGATTTTCTCATACCGCGAGGCGTCAGAGAAACGGACGGGGTCTTTGTCGTAAACGCCGTCGACCTTCGTCGCCTTGGCTAGCACGTCGGCTTCGATTTCCACGGCCCGCAGGGAAGCGGCGGTGTCGGTCGAGAAGTAGGGATTGCCGGTTCCGGCGGCAAAGATGACGATCTCGCCGGCGCTGATTGAGGCCACCGCCGCTTCACGCGAGAAGCCCTCGACCATCGAGCCTATCCGGACCGCGCTCATCACGCGGCTCTCACCGCCTTGCGAGGCCAGGAAGTCGCTTAGCGCCAGCGAGTTCATCACCGTGGCGAGCATGCCCATGCGGTCGACGGTGACGCGCTGAAGTCCGGTGTCGGAGGCCTGAACGCCGCGGAAGAAGTTGCCTCCGCCCACGACGACGCCGAACTGCACACCTGTACGAGACGCCTCAAAGATCTCCCCGGCGATTCGGGAAACCGCATCACGGTCGATCCCAAAGCCCGCCTCGCCGGCGAGGGCCTCGCCGCTGAGCTTCAGCAAGATGCGTTTGTACTTCGGCATGCGCCGGGCTGGGACGGTCTACTGTAGCCCGTATTTCTCTCTACGTGACGGTCGAAGCGCGCAATAGGGCCGCCATTACGTCGTTCGGCCTGCGCGCACCGCGTCGTGAGGAATCCGGGCTAGGCGTCGCCTTCGCCCACTTTGAATCGTGCCATGCGGCTGACGCGAATGTTCTCGCCTAGCTTAGCGACCTTGTCGGTGATGAGCGCTCCTACGGTCACCGAGTTGTCCTTCACGAAGGGCTGCTCGTAGAGGCAGAACTCCTCGTAGAACTTCTTCATGCGTCCGTCGACCATCTTGTCGACGACCGCCTCCGGCTTGCCCTCGTCCAGAGCACGGGCCCGCTGGATGTCCCGCTCTTTGGCGATGGCGTCTTCGTCGACGTCCTCTTTGCGGATATAGCGAGGATCGGTAGCGGCGACGTGCATGGCGATGTCGTGCACCATCTCGCTGAAGTCATCGGTGCGCGCCACGAAATCGGACTCGCAGTTGATCTCGATCATGACCCCGAGCTTGTTCCCCGGGTGGATGTAAGTGCCGATCACGCCTTCGTTGGCTTCCCGGCCGGCTTTCTTCTGTGCCACCTGGACGCCGCGCTTGCGGAGAATGACTTCCGCCTGCTCGACGTCGCCGTTCGCTTCGCTGAGGGCTTTCTTGCACTCCATGAAGCCAACGCCCGTTTTCTCGCGCAACTCTTTGACCATTTTCGCGCTGATATCCGCCATATACTGATCCTGTCTTCTCTCGGAGCTTGCCGGTAATGGTGACGACGCGCCCGGTGACAAAAGCCACGGCCGCGACCGTCGGGAAGGTTACTCGCCTGCCGTGACGGGTTGCTCCGCGGCCACTGGCTCGGGCGCCACCGGCTTGGGGGCCACCGGCACGGCAGCCAACGGTTCGGGGGCCGGAGCGTCCGCCGCCGCGGCTACGGG
>JAKZVK010000397.1:0-6387 GCA_047516085.1 Bryobacterales bacterium | reverse complement strand
GAGTCGTTCGTCATGTCGAATTCGCGTGCGTACTTGATGCCCCAACCGTTGGGTCCGTCGTCGCCGAGCAACACGCCGTTGGCGTAGATCTTCTCCAGGATTTCGAGGTCCCGCGCCGACTGGATCTCCAGAATCGCGCGGCTCTTTGGGCTGAAGCGTTCGATCTGCGCCAGCGTGTAGGGGGTGGCGTGATCCTCGGCCCGTTCCCAATCCTCCAGTTTGCGGCGCATGAAGGCGGTCCGGATCGCAGCGGTCTGACCGCCCTTCTCGATGACGACCGGGTTGAACTTGAAACGGCTGTCTATCGGGAAGACCTTGTCGCGGTTTTCGATGCCGAACAGCCACTCCCACCGGCAGTGTTCGAGGAACAGATCCCGCAACGCTCCCGTACCGTGGTCGGAATACAACCCCGAAGGAACAAGGAACCCTAGCCGCCCACCGATCCTCAACAGGCCGTGGGCGGCCTCGAGAAACAGCTTGTAGAGATTGAGATCCGCCGACCCTTGGTGCCGAAACGCATGTGCGGGGTCGACGTAGCCACTTCCCTTCGTACGTGCGTGCCGCCACCGGTCGTGCAAGTCCAGGTTTGCTCCTCCGTGGGCGATGGCGAACTTCCGTTGGCTGGCGGAGTTCTCGTTCGCGTCACCGAACGGGCTCGCGGCGAAGCTCATGTAATTCGACTGGGCGCGGAACCGGGCGTTGTAGTCCAACCAATCGCGCTCCACGTCCCGGCTGGAGAAGTAGACCTGGGTCTGCTGCTGCAGCGCCTCCTGCTTGCCGTACGAGCGGTACAGTGGATCGATGTTGGAGAAGAATTCCTTGGAGACCGGCTTGGCGATGTCCCACGGTGGGTTTCCGAGCACCGCGTCGAACCCCGATCCCGCCTGCCGGAACACGTCGGGGAACTCCAACTCCCAATGGAAGAACCGCATGTCCCTCGCGATTCGGCGGGTGACGGCCCGGGTCTCGGCGGTCGGGGTTGCGAATTCCCGCGGCAGGGGGGCATTGTCTAGTTCGTCCGCCGGCCAGAACCAGCAGGCGCACCAAAGGTCCATCGCGTCCTTGAGCGACTGCCACGCGTCGGAGCCCACGAGTTCCTCCCGGTATACCCTCTCACGCTCGCCGGTATCGTGTATTGGCATCTTGTGCATGTTGTCCAACACCGAGAGTGCGTCGGCGTGGACGGATTCGGCGGCCTCAAGTAGGTCGTCTTGGAAGAGGTCCTGGCTTTGTAGGAACAGCTTTAGATCCAGTTTGAGCTTGTCTTTTGTGAAGTCCTTAATGGCCTTGGTGCGCTCGCCCTTCTTGAAGTGCACCCCGTTGGAGTGGCTCTTGTCCCCGCCTTCCCGGTTCTTCCATGCCATCACCGGGTAGTGTCGGAACACATCGAACCAGGCGCCGATGAGCGAGTTGCCGCATTTGATCTTGTGGTCGAGGAAGCCGAACGGCAGGGATCGGTCCATGGTCTCGATCCACAACGACAGGCGGCACAGTTCGACCGCGAGGGGATCCAGGTCCACGGCGTAGATACAGCGTTCGACGACATGTCGGCGCAGCACCGCTTTCAGGCGGGGCTCGAACTTTTCGTCGTCGGGAGGGCAGGGAATCAGCTCTTCCGTCAGCGGCTGATGTTCGTCGTCTTCAACGCCGAGTAGACGAACCAGGGACCGCTCGCCCGCCTGTTCAATGCGTCTGTGATGCTGAAGCGACGCGAACAGCGCGTCCGTCAAGAACCGAAGTGCGGCCAGTGGAAAACTGCCCGAGCCGCACGCCGGATCACACACGGACAGTCCCAGGATTGCCTCCGGGGGTTTCGGCGTCCAACTTGCGGCTGGTGCATCGAGGTTCGGCGATCCGTCGCGCTTTTCGGGCGGCTCGTAGGCGAGTGGGCGCAAGGTGCGCTGCACGGTGGGAATGGCGAGACCGGGGCGCGTATAGAAGCTTCCCGAACCTTTCCGCGTGCCACCCCATCTCACGAGGTACCACTCTCCGGGAAGGACGACGCGCCTGACCAGTTGGCGCGCCTTGGCCCCGAGCTGACCTCGAAACGCAAGTTGCCGCTCCGGTGTGTCCTTGCCGCGGGGTTTCTTGACCAACCTCGCCGCCAACGCTGCTCTGCGCGCCCAGTTCTCGGCCCGAGCGCGATGGAGTTGCCGCTGGTCCGACGACTCGGACGACACGACGTATCGGGCGCGGTCTTCGGCGGCCTCGGGAGTGTCCAACTCGTCCAACGCCGGTTGTTCGGGCGTCCCGGCGACGGCCTCCCCAACTGTGGTTTCTTCCGACGCGCCGTCATCATCGGTCGACGTGTCCTTGAGGTTGGTGAACAGCGTCCTCAAGGTGCCGTCATCCATTCGCTCCAAACGCGACAATGGCAACGCGGGCTGATCCCCGATGGCAAGGAAGACCACGGGTTCATCCGCTGGCGCGGTCTTCAATTCGTAGTCCAGCAAACCTTCGTAGAGGATGCCGAGGTACTCCGACGACAGGTCCGAGAAGTCGACGGGAACCGGCGCCGAGACGCTGCCGCGCCCTTGCCGGATCCTGACCGTGGTGCGTGTCAGGAGGCTGAGCATCTCACGGACGTCGCTGTCGGGGAGGAGGCGAAAGCGCGTGTCGAAATGTCCGCGTTCGAATACACCGAGTGCCTTGGACAACCCGCCGATGCCGTCCTTCGCGCCAGGTGAGAAAAGCTCGCCGCCGTATCGCGGTACCGGCAGGTCGGGATGGTGGGAGCCTTGACGCACCAGTTCGAAGAGGGCGAGTACGCGCGGCCACGCGGCGAAGGTCTCTCTCAAGGCACGACCTTGGGCGGCATTCCGTTCCAACTGTTCCAACAACCCGTTTAGTCCGTAGCTGCTGTGGTAGAGGGCGTTCTCGCGCGGTAGCAGACCGCGCGACTCGGCGAACAGGATCACGACCAATCGCATCGCCACGCGGCAGGCAGCGCGGTAGATTTCCGCAGGCGTGGGGCCGGAGAAGGAACCCTCCTCGTCGGGAACTTCGGCTAGGGAAACACCGGCATCGTCCGTTAGCGCACTTCGGTACTCCGCCAAGTCGCCGGGCAGGGCGGACAGTGCGTCCCCATGACCGCGAATCAGGATCTCGACCGCTTCGCGTACGCGCTCGCCAAGCACCTCGGAGAGTTCGGCCTGCCCCTTGCGCGTGTTGCGAATCGCCTGCAGGAGGGGCGAGGCATCGCCTTTGGCCGGAGGCGTCCAGATTTTCGGGCTGAGAAGCGTGCGCAACGCCGTCACCTGGGCCGACAGTTCGCCTTCCTCGAACCAAAGATCGACGTCCCATTCGCACCACGCGTCATAGTCGAGGCCCGCGAACAGCAGCCGCCATTGGCGACCATTTGTTATGAGCGCAAGGTGTCGATCAGTGGCGCGTAGCCAGCCGAGGACTTGGCTGACGATGCGGCGCCCTCTGCCGATGCCCAGCTTCTTGCCGTCGTCGAGGAAGACCGGTAACTCGGCATCGTGTGGGCCCCTCCAAAGATGGCGAGGTTTGACGCTCTCCCCGGTGACTGCGCGCCGACCTTGAGACGCAGGCACATCGCTGCCCCGCAGCCACGATCCGGTCTCGCCGTCGAGCGCCACAAGATCCGCCGCCCTGCCGGGCGACGCTTGCTGCCCCACCCCAAGCCGTCCTGGGACTCCGTCGGACTTGCCGCTGGCGCGGCCATTCCGATGGACTCCCAGGCCGCAGATTCGTTCCAGCACGAAGGAGACGAACGATGACATCTCCGCGCTGCCGTTCGCCACTCCGTTGGCACGCTGGCGGAGTTGGTGTTCCGCGTAGTCGTCGAGTGGTTCCGGCACGAACTGGCACAAATGCTGGAGCCGTGACGGGTCGAACAGCAATCCACCGTGACGGAGGCGGTCCCAGCCGGGAATAGTCGCCGTGTTCTGACCGTTCATCGGGTCTGATCCGGCAAGCGCACCTCTACCGCCACGGGGAAGACCTGCGCTTCGCCGGCCAGCGCAAATCGCTTAGGCAGGAGTCGGTCGAGAATTCGCGTGCGCTCGCGCTGCAACTGCTCGCGGATTTCCTGATAGTGGCGCTGGCGGCGTTCGATCTCCTGACGCTTTTGTTCGATGGATTGTTCGGTCCTGTCGGACTCTTCGGCTTCCTCGAATAGTCGCCCTTGTGCCTGCTTCTCTCGAAGTTCGACGATCTCGCGTTCGAGGCGGGCCACCGTTGACTGTTCGATCAGCGTCGACAGTTCGCCCTGACGTTGTCGGTAGCGCTCGTCTTCCCGGTTGCGAGCAGCATTCTCGTCGACTTGGAGTTGGCGACGAAGCGAACCGGTGAGGTCGTTCCTGTGGTTTTGGAGGCGGCGTTTCAGCTCCGGTTCTATCTCTTCCAGCACGTATCTGGCCAACTGCTGGTGGTCGAGGTCAAAGGTTCCGCGAGCGCCTCGGTGGCTTTGTGCGGGCGTGTGCGTTAGAGGATCACCGAGTTCGCCGCCGCAAACCGGAAACGCCAGCGTGCGCACCCAGCGATGAAATGTCTCCCGCAGTTCGTTCACGGCGAGTTCCTCGACACTGAGCAGAACGAGCGCGTCCGCGTCCTGCGGAACGTCGCCGACACGAACGGTCCAGCGCGAGACCGGCTGCTCGCCGCCCGGGTATCGTCGCCGGGTAAGAATGCTCAGACTCCGTTGCAGCAGTGGGTGGGCGAGGTGCATCAACAGGGCGTTGCGGCGTGGCAGGAACACCTGGAGACGACCAAGTCGCTCGATGAACGGCTCGGGGCTGAACGCCAGCCTCGGCATTTGGCCAAGCCCGCCGTTGCTGTTTGGCAGACGCACGGACTCGTCGATGACGTCCCCCCAGCCCCGAAGGTCGGGCTTCACGATCCGGTAGAAGCCCCTTTCGTCCGCCGCTTCCAGATGGGGCGGGGCGCCCGATGTGCCCATTGCGGTTTCCAAGGTCTCCCGCAGAGCGTCCGGGTCGAGATCGATTTCCCTCGCCATGGCGTCGACCCGGCTGGCCTCCAGGAGACTGTCGCCATCGGGGCTTAGGGACGAATCGCCCTCGACGACTACCTCACCGCGCGCAGCCTCCAGACTTGCGTCAAGTTCAATTCGTACCACGTCGTCGTCGTCGCCCTGAATCAAACGGCGGTGTACGGCGCGATCGAAAATCTCGTTGACGGAGCCCAAGTCTTCGCGGATCTCGTCTGCCTTGCGAATGACATGGTCGAGGAATCGGAGATCGGGGTCGGCATTGCTGACGAAGTGGTGAACCGTGACATCGCGACCTTGGCCATAGCGGTCCAGCCGACCGTTTCGTTGCTCTAGCCGGGAGGGATTCCAAGGGCAGTCGTAGTGCAGCAGGTAGCGTGCCGTGCGGTGCAGGTTTAGACCTTCCGATGCGGCGTCCGTCGCGACGAGTATGCGAACCGCAGTATCGGGGTCGTTGAATGCGGCCTTGACGGTGTCGCGCTCCGCGTCGTTCATTCCCTCCGCACCGCCAGCGCCGAACAACGTCAGAACCCGTTCTTTCGGATAGCGTTCGCGCAGCCGCCGGACGAGATAGTCGAGCGTCGTCTTGTATTCCGTGAACACGATCAGTCGTTCGTCGGCACGAAAGTCGTCTTCGGTGCGAAGTAGCCGTTCGATCAGTTCGATCAGGGCGTCGAACCGTGTGTCCGCAACAGGCGTCTGATCCGTGATGGGTGGCGACTCAACATCGAAGTTGAAGCCGAGGTCGAGAATCGAGTTCTCGATACGTCCGATCTCGCGGCTGACATCTGCCGCGAAGTTCTTGAGCCATGCACCCACCACGGTCGCCGCAGTGGCCTCGCGCTGTTGGGTCTCCCGATCGTCGCCGGTCTCCTGACGCCATGCTTGCTCGGCCGCCGTCATTTCTGCCTCGGACGCGGTCTGATCGGCAAATCCCTGGCGTGCTCTGTGCCACGACTCGGCGAATGCGGCGGGACAGGAGAGCAGTCGTTTGCCCAGGACCTCAACGGCGAAGGTACCGGCGCGGCGCTGTCGCTTGGTTCCGGAGGTCACGAGCGAGCGTATCGCCGCACGAAAGCCGTCGAACGCGCGGGCAAGTTCGATTTCCAGAGACTCCTCCGGCAGACTCACGGCTTGCGGCGGGAGTCGGTTGCTGAACCGGGGGGCACTAGGCGTCTCCCTGTTGCCGCCGGCGTTGATCTCTCGTTTCAATCGCCGAACGACGACATCGTCGATCCGCCCCCGCATGGCGGCGGTCATCTCGCTGGTACGTGTGAAGCGCACCGGATCCAACATCTCCAGAAGGCCGGTGAACGAGCGCGTGTGGCCGTTGTGGGGCGTGGCCGAGAGGAACAGCCGGTGCTCGAATCGCGGCGCCACCAACCGCAGCGTTCGGCAGAGTTCGCTGTCTTCGC
>JAKZVK010000396.1:0-3992 GCA_047516085.1 Bryobacterales bacterium | reverse complement strand
ACCGACCCGCGGCTGATCGACGTGATCGAGCCGTTCCTGGGACCCGACATCGCCCTGTTCGCCGCTCACTACATCAGCAAGCCCCCGCGCAGCGGGCAGCCCGTGCTCTGGCATCAGGACGGCAACTACTGGCCGCTGGAGACGATGGAGGTGATTACCATCTGGCTAGCCGGAGACGACTCGACGCCGGAGAACGGCTGCATGCACGTGATCCCCGGCTCGCACCGCACCAGACGGCTCCACGAGCACCGGCGGTCCGAGGGCGATGAGCCCAACGTCCTGAGCTCCCGGATGGACCAGAACGTGGACGAAACGGCCGCGGTGGATCTGGTGGTGCCGGCCGGCGGCGTCTCCCTGCACGACCCGTACCTCATCCACGGCTCGGAAGCCAACCGCTCGGAGCGGCGGCGCATCGGTCTGACCCTGCGCTACGTCCCCACCACTACGCGCATCCTCACGGAGGACCATCCGGCGTACCTGTGCTGCGGCAGCGCCGTCGACGGGATCAACACCTACCCGCCCTGGCCCCGCTTCCGCCCCGGCGACCACTACCCGTTCCGCGGCTGCGACCAGCCCCCGTGGGCTTGAGGAGGCGAAGCGGATGTCACGCTGGGATCGGTCCCAGCCCCGAGTACGATTACGTCAACGACATCTTGGCCGCCGCCGGCACGTGGCGGGATCGGTGCTTCATGGCGGACGGCTCGGTGTTCGGGGAGGAAGCGCTGTGGACGCCTGAGAACGTGCGGGAGCTCGAAGCATCATGCCCGCGCGATTATGAAGGAATATCGACGGCACACGAGTGTTGGCTGCTGCTCAGACAGCAACTCGAGGGCAGGCGTCCGCACATTCTTCGCTTGGCAGCGGAGGCGGTCTGGATGATCGACCTGTACCCGACCCGAAAAGAGGACCATGCGCCGACGTGGAAACGCCGTCGCTTCAACGAACTCTGGAACTCATCGGGCGCCGAACCACCCGACAGTGAACATCTGAGCGACCGGGCATTGCAGGGCATCGGCTGGGTCCAGAGCAGCCATTGGTGGGTCCACTTCCCTCTTGAGTTTCTTCTGAGGCTCGTTGAACGCTGGAAGACGGACCCCGATCGCCGGGAGCTGGTGACCGATCCGTGGAGATTCGTCGACTGGCTCGACGAGAAGATGAGCGAAAATCCAAACCGTCCGATGCGGCATACGCTGCTCTACTTGCTGTATCCCGACTACCTGGAGCCGCTCGGATCTGCGGATAAGGAGAGGATCGTCAAGGTACTCAAGGACCGTATGCCGAGAGCGTTCGAAAAGCCGGACCAGACGATCTTCGAGATTCGCGGGACGCTCGAACAGGAATACGGGAGATTCGCCTTCCACGACAAGAATATCCAGCACCTCTGGACCGATGGTCCGGTCGGACCAGAATCAGCGACGCCCCTGAACACCATCCTCTACGGGCCGCCAGGGACCGGAAAGACCTATGCCACCGCCCGTCGCTGCGTGGGGATCTGCGATGGACTGATTGAGCCGGGAGCTGCGCGCATCCGAGGACGCTACAATGAACTCGTCGACACCAAACGGGTAGAGTTTGTCACCTTTCACGAGTCCTACGGGTACGAGGAGTTCGTCGAGGGCCTGCGGCCCCAGACCGATGGTGACGCTGGCTTCCGTCTCGAGCCCACCAAAGGAGTGCTCAAACGCATCGCCGAACGCGCCCGGGCGAGCGAAGAGCCCCACGTGCTGATCATCGATGAGATCAACCGTGCCAACGTCTCCAAGGTGATGGGTGAGCTCATCACGCTGTTGGAGGAAGACAAACGCGCAGGCGCCCCGAACGAAGTCTCAGTTACGCTGCCCCATTCTCACGAGCCCTTCACCCTGCCGGCGAACCTCCACATCCTCGGCACCATGAACACCGCCGACCGCTCCATCGCGATCCTCGACACTGCGCTGCGCCGTCGCTTCCAGTTCGAGGAACTGGGACCCGACCCCGATCTGCTGGAGGACGCAGGTAAGGCGACCGGTGTCGCCCTGCCGGGCGTGCTCCGCGCCATGAACGAGCGCCTGGAGTGGCTCCTCGATCGCGACCACCTGATCGGCCACGCCTGGTTCATGAGCGCGCGTACCAAAGCAGACGTGGACGACGCCATGCGCCGCAAGATCATCCCGCTCCTGGCGGAGTATTTCTACGAGGATTGGGCGAAGGTCCGGGCCGTACTGGGTGGCGGCGACGACTTCGTAGAGCGGCATCGGCTGAGTCCGCCCCCGGGTCTCGACGACGACGGTACGGACGAGGAGCGCCACCGCTGGACCGTCCGTGACAACTTCCCGGAGGGAGCGTACGACGGTCTGATCGGGCGGCAAGCCTCCGAGCCGGAGTGACGCAGGCGTACATCCGGCCCATCCGCGAGTGGGAAGAGCTGCGGGTCGGCGGCGACGGCTTGGCGGAGCGCCACGCCACGCGGCTGCACCGCGTCGCGGAACGCGCAGCCCGACGCCTCCGGTTGCCGGAAGACGCGGTCTTGACTCGTACTGCCACCGGGGTCAGGGCCGGCCAGGTTGTGGGCGTTCTGGCAACGCCCGGCTCGACCCTGGAAATCCTGCCCAAGATCGACGGTGACGACGGCGCCGTGCGGGCGGCGCTGGTGCGCATGCTCGCCGTGGCGTTGGAGTTGCGCGTCGCCGATGGCGAGATCACGGCGCTGCAAACGCAGCGGCACAATCTGCTGGAACTGCTCATCCGACTGTTCGCCGCCCGACTGCTCGCCGCCGTGCGACGCGGCCTGCCGCGGCACTATCGGGCACGGACGGAGGACCTGAAGCTGTTGCGCGGGCGGCTCGACGTCACCCGTCAACTCACTCAGCTTGCGGTCCGATCCGATGCTCTCGCCTGCCGCTTCGACGAGCTGTCGGTGGATACCCCCTTGAACCGTGTCCTCAAGGCGGCGGTGTCGAAGTTGACCGCGTTCACCCGCTCCTCAGCCACCGCCCGGTGTCTGGCCGAACTCGCTGCTCGGTTCGAGTTCGTGAACGACACGCCTTCCCCATTGCGCGAGCCGGTTCGCCTCGACCGGAGCAACACCGCGTTTCACGAACTGCATCGTCTTGCCCGGATGTTCCTTGCGGGGGACTGGCAGAACACCGCCAGCGGAACGGCGTCGGGCTTCGCGCTGGTGTTCGCCATGAACGACCTCTTCGAGGCTTTTATCGGACGGAGCGTGCGGCGCGCCGTCGCACCGTGGCAGGTTCACCTCCAGCACCCGAGGCACTACGCGATCGAAGCGCCGGACGGGCCGTTGTTCCGGCTCAAGCCGGACATCGTGGTCGAGACACCGGACGGCCCGATGGTGCTCGACACCAAATGGAAGCGACTGGATCCTGGCGAGAAAACGCTGAACATCGATTCGCCCGACATCTACCAGATGCACGCCTACGCGCACGCCTACGACGCCGCACGGCTCATTCTGGTGTATCCGTGGCGCCAGGAAGTCATAGCTCAGCCAGGAATTGCGCGTCACTGGAGGATCTACGGAACCCAACGCATCCTGGACATTGCGACCGTCGACGTCGGTTGCCCCGAATTGGTCGTCGAGTCGCTGCGACAGATCGTCGGCGGCACGCCGTTGGATCGTCGTCCAGCCGAAGCGCTGTCGGCAGCGGGCGTTTCGCTTTCTTGAGGGCGGCCGTCACAATCCTCAGGCGTGAGTCGGGCGTACCGACTCACCATGTTCAAGCCGGTCAGCCACGACTCTGAAAGCCAGCGCATGAACCTTGACCATTGCCTCCTCGGGCGAGTCCCCGTAGGCCATGACGCCGGGCAGTTCGCGGATCTCGGCTATCCAGCGTTCGTCCTGCTCCTGCTCTACCTCGATGGTCAACATCCCCGCACTCACGGTAGCGGACGGCTGAGCACGGGGAAGTCGCCGTCCCAGGTGACCTCGGCGACGTACATGCCGGCCAGGTTGCGGCGCTCGTCGTCCAGGTCGCCGTGGTGGCTGATGCCGCGCA
>JAKZVK010000395.1:0-5373 GCA_047516085.1 Bryobacterales bacterium | reverse complement strand
AGCGAGGACATCACGAGGAGGTGAGCATCCTCCATGATAGGCCGCAACTTCGCGTGAGGTAGGAAGCCGTGAAAGGTGACACGATCCGTTAAGCCGGAGTCGTGGCACTGTTTCTGTATCCGCCCAGCGAGGGTATCGTCGCCGACGATGTCAACGTGAAAGCGATGACCCCGGGTGCGCAGTTCTCGTAGGGCACGCAAGAGCGTCGTCTGGCCCTTCACAGGGTTCAAACTCGCCACGTGGATGAGGCGGGCCGGTTTTGATGTATCGCGGGGACGCGGTGCAAGCGGCGGCCAGCGATCGAGCGCCACGCCGAAGGGCAGCCGTTCCACCTCGACGTCGAGCCGACTCGCCGTCCTCTGCATCTCGCAGCTAGGCGTGGTGATGAACGACGCGCCGGCGACCGCGAGGCGCAGCCACACTCGGCCCCGCCAGTGCTTTCGGCCTCCGTAGTTGATGGCGGGCAGGTCGGCGAGATCTCCTCCGGTAATGTGGAGCAGTAGCGGGACCCGCAGGATCTTGCTTGCGAGCGCGCCCACGACCCCCGGGGGCGCCGCCCACATCGCATGCAAGATATCGAAGGGCCGGCGACGATGCTCTGCCGCGATCTGAGCCAATATGCGCAGCTTGCGGGGCGAAGCGCCGATGTTGTGCACCTCGGCGCCCAGAAGCTGATAACGCGACGGGCCGGGTTCCTGCCACAGAGCAAACACGTGCACGTCGTGCTTGCGGGCGAGGCGCTCGATGAGCCAGAGCAGGCAAGGAATGACGCGGTACTCGCCGCTGCGGTCAACGCCGCCGGGAACCAGCAGCCCGACCTTCATCGGCCCCTCAGCAACGCCTCGTAGGCGTTGAGCAACTGGCGGCCAATCGCGTCGTAGGAGAGGTGCTGTTCGAAATGCCGGCGGGCGGATTGGCGCAGCCGCGGCCCGTCACGGCGTGCCCACTCCGAGAGCAGTCGGGCCAAGGTCCTCGCATCGCCCACGGGAAACAATTCGCCCACCTCACCGTCCCCCGTGATCTTGCGGAACGAGGGGATCGCGGTGACCAGCGGCGTCGTCCCGCAAGCCAGGGCTTCGATGAGCGAAAAGCCGCTACCTTCGCGACGGCTGGCAAGTACGAAGAAGTCGGCGGCTTGGTAGAAGTCTTCTACCTTGTGGTGCGGGACCTTGCCTACCAGGTGAACCGCCTCGCGCAGCCGGCGACTCGATTGAAGACGGGCTCGCACAGCGTCGAGCAACGGGGCTTCCGAGTACAGACACCACAGCCGAAGGTCCGGCATCTCTGGCAGGACGTGATCAACAGCGTCGAGAACCGTGAGCGGGTTCTTGTTGCCGTCGAGCCGTCCGACCCACAACAGGCACGGGGCACCGACCAGCCCGCACTTCTCGCGGGCGGCGGCCTGGTCGCCCGGTGTGAAGCAGCTCGAACCTTCGACCACCTCGAAAACGGGAAGATCGGACCGTAGGATGCCCGCATCGACGAAGGGTTGGGCCTGCTCGCGCGCGGTGAAAGCAACTGCCGACAGGTCGTGGAAGCCCCATCGGTGGAGCCGCCGCCGGAGGCCACTGGGCGGGTAACTGGCGTGGTCCTGCGCAAGAATCGGGACGCGTCGAAATATACGCGTGAGCAGGCGGGTTTGGACGGGGGCGGTCAGGCCCTGAACGTGAACAATGTCGGGTTGGGGTTGTGTGATCGCGGCGACCAACTCGCGGAATCCGCCGAGCCAGCGTGTCCCGCGCGCCGTTCTTCCAAGGGAGCTCGATACGTGCCGAAAACAGTACGTGACACCGTCGCGTTCGAGCGTCGAGTCCTCGTGCGCCGCCTGAACCACCGTCACGCGGCAACCCGCCCGAACCGTCGCCGACGCCACTGCCGTCATGCTGGGCCAGGCTTCGAGTAGGCCCTCGGGCGGCCGCCGGTAGATGTCGGCATGAAAGCTTAGTTGGACGACATGCAAGGGCGTTTCCTGTGTTATCCACTGTAGCGGGACTGTAGCGGTCTGATCCAAACGTCACCCGACCAAAGGGTCAAGTTCTGAAGTAGCATGTGGCGTAAGCCTCCAGGCTTGCCGAGGACCGATTCCTCGGTTCTCAGGTCCGCTGTCAACAGGGAATGCTCGGTCGCTTGCCATCCTGAGTCTCGAAGAATCGAGACTTGGCAAGGCTGGAGGCTTACGCCACATCAGGCACGCGGTGCGCGAGGTGAATTAGAATGGTTCCTGCCGGTTTGCTGCACTACGGCTGGAAGTCCCGGGGCCCGCGTTAGGACGCACCATGGCGGACATCCTGCTCACCCACTGCAACCACCTGTTCTTCGACCCGAAGCAGGTGCGCAAAATGCAGCCTTATCCGCCGTTACAGACGTTGCTGGCGGTCGCTTGCTTGCGTCGAGAAGGCTACGATGTCGCGTTCTTCGACTCGACTTTCGAGCAGCCGGAAGAGGGCTTTCGCCTGGCGCTCGGCGAGCACCGCCCCCGTCTGGTTGCTCTCTGCGAGGACAACTTCAACTTCTTGACGAAGATGTGCCTCACCAAGAACCGCGAGCTGGCGTTTTCGATGATCGCCGCCGCCAAGTAACACGGTGTTCCCGTGATCGTCAACGGCTCCGACGCGACTGACGCCGGCGAGACCTACCTCGATGCCGGGGCGGACTTCGTGATCGTGGGCGAGTTGGAGAAAACGCTCATTGAGACGGCTCGTCATCTGCTCGGCAAGAAACCTGCGGGCAATTTACCCAAGAACGGGAAGGGAACCGGCGCCTCCACCATACCGGGGCTCGTCTTCCGAAACCCGGCCACTCGCGCACTCGAGACAACGCCTCGCCGCGACCTGATGACCGACCTCGACGCGCTGCCGCAACCGGCCTGGGATCTCGTCGACGTTGGCCGCCTATCGCAAGCGATGGCGCGAGGCCCACGGTTCCTTTTCTCTCAACATGGTGTCGAGCCGCGGGTGCCCCTACCGCTGCAACTGGTGCGCCAAGCCGATCTACGGCGAAACCTATCAGCATCGCTCGCCGCGGGCCGTGGCCGAAGAGATGCGCCATCTCAAAGACACGTTGCAGCCCGACCAGATCTGGTTCGCCGATGACATCTTCGCGCTGTCGGGCGAGTGGACGCGTGCCTTCGCCGACGCCGTCGAGGAGCTGGACGCGCACATCCCGTTCAAGATGCAGTCGCGTTGCGACCTGATGACGCGCGACACGGTCGAGGCGCTGCGCCGCGCCGGCTGCTGCGAGGTTTGGATGGGGGCCGAGTCGGGTTCACAGAAGATCCTCGACGCGATGGACAAGGGGGTTGCGGTCGAGCAGGTCGGCCGCGCGAGAGAGAATCTGCGGCTCCACGGCATCCGCGCCTGCTACTTCCTGCAGTTCGGCTATCCCGGCGAGACCTGGGCCGATATCGAGCGCACGGTCCGTATGGTTCGCGAGACCGAGCCCGACGACGTGGGTGTTTCGGTTTCGTATCCGCTGCCGGGAACGGTTTTCCATGACCGGGTCGCGGCGCAACTGGGCTCGAAACGCAACTGGTCCCACAGCGACGAGCTGGCCATGATGTTTCAAGGCACGTACACCACCGAGTTCTACCGCACGCTGCGCGACGCTGTCCACCTCGAAGTCGAGGTCCGCAACGGACGCGGCTCGAACGGCGATAGCCGCCGCGTCGCCGAGTTGTGGACGCAGGTAAGGGCCATGGAAAAGACCTGCGCCAACCCCCGCCCAACATCGCTATGGACCTCCTCCTAACCCACGGCTACTTCCTGGCCGAGGACCCCAAAGAGGCGCTGATCATGAAGCCCTACGCGCCGCTGGGGATCCTCTATTTGTCGTCTCATTTGCGCCAAAAGGGGTTCGACGTCGAGATTTACGACAGCACGTTCGGTTCGCGCGAGGAGTTGCAGCGCATCCTCGAGACCGAGACCCCGGCCACGATCGGCATCTACTCAACGCTGATGACGCGAGCGAGCGTCATGGAGATAGCGGAGGTGGCAGGTCGGCTCGATTGGACGGTCGTGATGGGCGGCCCCGAGCCGGAGAACTATCCCGGCGAGTACCTGGCAACCGGCGTGGATTTCGTCGTGGCAGGCGAGGGCGAACGCACGATGGAGGACTTGCTCCAAGCCCAACGTGACTACCGCTATCGCCCCCTGGGTCTGCTGTCGGTCGAGGAGGCTGCCAAGATTCAGGGCCTGCACTACCTGGGCGAGGACGGCGCTATGTTCAGCGGGCCGCGCGAGCTCATGCCCGACCTCGACGCCCAGCCGTGGCCCGACCGCGAGCGCATCGACATCGACAAGTATCTGCGGTCTTGGCGCGAGCATCACGGCCAAGGGTCGGTCTCGGTCATCACGGCGCGAGGGTGCCCGTATCATTGCCGCTGGTGCAGTCATTCGACCTACGGCAAGACGCACCGGCGTCGCTCGGCGTCCAACGTCGCCGACGAGGTGGAATGGATTCTCGATCGCTACAAACCCGAAATGCTGTGGATGGCCGATGATGTTTTCACGATCCATCACGGCTGGGTTTTCGAGTATGCCGCGGAGTTGAAGCGGCGCGAGGTCCATGTCCCGTTCGAGTGCATCACGCGCGCCGACCGCCTCGACGCGAAGGTCGCCGACGCATTGGCCGAGATGGGCTGCTTCCGCGTGTGGATTGGGTCGGAGAGTGGCTCGCAGCGAATCCTCGACGCCATGCAGCGCGGCGTGAAGGTTGAGCAGGTGCAGGAGTCGGTGCGTCTGTGCCGTGAGCGCGGCATCGAGACCGGCATGTTCCTGATGTGGGGCTACGTGGGAGAGGATCTGGCTGACATCGAGGCGACAGTGGATCACGTCAAGACTTGCGATCCAAATGTGTTCCTCACCACCGTGTCGTACCCGATCAAGGGGACGCCGTATCACGATGAGGTGTCCGAGCGTCTCGTTCAGTTAGGTGAATGGGAGCAGACCAGCGACCGCGAGTCGAGGATCGCCGGACGTCACTCACGACGCTACTACGACTTTGCCGACCAATGGCTGAAAAGCGAAGTGAAGCTGCAACAGCTTTCGAGAACTAACGGCACACCGGCTGACGAGGCTGAGCTCAGTAAGCTGAAGAGCCAAATCGCCGGGGCTAAGCAAGGGCTCGCCGACACGACCGACGAGGTGGAAGCTTGAGCAGCGCGGGCGCGGTGGAGTCGCCGGCCTTGGGGGCCGTTCGCGAAGCTTTCGACCAAGTCGCCACGAGTTACGACGGCGATTGGACGGAGTCGGTCATCGGCAGGCTTCAGCGGGCGGCCGTGTGGCGGACGATCGACGGCCTGTTCCAGCCGGGTGATCGCGTTCTCGACGTGGGTTGCGGCACCGGCGTGGATGCGTTGTACCTTGTGAACCAAGG
>JAKZVK010000394.1:0-3419 GCA_047516085.1 Bryobacterales bacterium | reverse complement strand
CAAGCGGAGGTTCGCTGGCGCAGACTCAACGGCTCGGAGCTGATGGTCCACGTCTTAGAAGGAAAGAAATTCAAGGATGGAGAACTGATCGAACAACGCGCCGCCTGACCCGCCCCGTCCACAACATTTGACAATATCTCCATGTGGATGCGCGACTCGCTCCAGCTCATGTGCTGCACCCAGGAAGGCGGCGCGAGCACACGCGGATTAGGCAACCGGATGTCGCGCGTATTGAGCACCAAGTAACGAAGCGTCCAATCATCGTCTTCGAGCAGGAAGTCCTTCCACCCACTGTGACAACCACCTTGCGCGGCGGGACTCCCTCGGCCTTCCCTACCCTTCTCCCCGAACAGGTGCGGCCGATTCGTAGCGAGTGCTGTACGCGGTCAGATTAACACACGCGCGGCGGCAAACCTAGTGGAAATGACGTGTCCGCCGAAGCCCTGCTCCGTCCGTGCACTTGGGGGTACGGCGCGCCGTAATCCCACCTGGCCACGTCGGGTCTCGGACCGGCTTGCGGACAGATCTGAGTTGAGGGAAAACGGTCCCGGAAAAGACAACACCCACGCCCCCATGACAGGAGCGCGGGCGCCGCCGAAGAGCCGAGCCTTAGGAGTTGGACGCCAGCAGCAACTGCCGAAGCTGCCGCGCGCGCTGCGGGTCTCGCAACGCCTGCAGGGCTTTCGCTTCGATCTGCCGAATCCGCTCGCGCGTGACGGCGAATTCGCGCCCGATCTCCTGCAAAGTGTGTTCTCGTTCGCAGCCGATACCGAAACGAAGCCGAATCACCTTCTCCTCGTTCGGCGACAGCGTTCCGAGGATGTCCGCCGTCTTGTTCCTAACGTCGGACGCCAGGATCTCCTCGTCAGGCGATTCGCTGGCCGGGTCCTCGAGCAGATCTTCGAGCGCCGACTCTCCCGTTCGGCCCACCGGCGTCTTCAGCGACACCGGGGTCCGAGAGATGGAGCGCAGCGTCTCGATTTTCGAGACGTCGGTCTCCATGAAATCGGCGATCTCCTGGTCGATTGGAGGACGATTCAACTCCTTCTCCAGCCCGCGCAGGGCCCGCAGGAACTTGTTCAACTGCTCGTGCATGTGCACCGGCACGCGAACCGTCCGCGACTGGTCGGCCAGAGCGCGCGTCACCGCTTGACGGATCCACCAGGTTGCGTAGGTCGAGAACTTGAAGCCGCGCCGGTAGTCGAACTTCTCGGCGGCGCGCATCAGCCCCATGTTCCCTTCTTGCACCAGGTCGAGCAGGTGCAGCCCGCGGTTAACGTACTTCTTCGCCACCGAGACCACCAGACGCAGGTTGGCCTCGACCAAGGCGCCGCGCGCCCAGTCGGCTTGCGCCGAGCCTCGCAGCACTCGATCGCGTAGATGGCGGATCTGGGCCGGCGTCAGCGCCGCGGCCGGCTCCGAAGGCGCAGCGACTGCCTTGCGGCCACGCGCCTTGGAAGCCGCCCGGCGGCGAATGCGAGCCTGACGAGCCTTGGCTTCCCGTACCAAGTCCTCTACGCCGACTGTGAACTGCTCCGACAGCCGCTTCCAGGCGTCGAACTTGAGGGCGGTCTTGCGGATGGCCCGGGATAGCTCCACCTTTTTTCGTGCCAGCCGGTAGTGCCACCGGCGCTGGATCGCCTTGCGGGCCCGGCGGCGTGTGGCGGCCTTTTCAGACAAATCCTCCACCTCCGCCATCAGCCGCACCCCCTTGCCAAGTTGGCGGCGGAAGCGGGCAATCACCCTGGCCCGGCCCTCCGCGCTGTCGCCTGAGCCCTCGAAATCGATCCATCCGCGCAAATCCGCACGGTCTTGCTTCAGAGCGTCGTGGAGGTCCGTCAACTTGTCCCACAGCCAAGGTGCGCGGCTAAGGGCTTTTGCGACGGTCAAGTTGCCGCGCTCGACGCGCTTGGCCAAGCCGATCTCGCCGACCTTGGTCAGCAGCGGCACCGAACCCATCTCAGACAGGTACACCCGTACGCTGTCCTCCGCGGGGGAGGCCTGCAACTGGCTGGGCTCTTCGGGTTCGGCGGCCTCTTCGCCCGGGCCACCCTGATACTGGAGTTCCTCGAACTCGCTTGACCGGTCCGGCCTTGTGGCGAGCGTACCGCCCGACCCAGGTAGGTCACTCCGCTTCATGGGGTAAGGGGTCATACTTTGCACTCCAACGCCTCCTACATATATAGATGCTCTTGCGGGGCAAAACGTTGCTCCTCACCCCAAACGGAACGGATCCAACCGCTGGGGTACAGCTTCTTGCTGCTTCCGGAGGGTTCCTTGATGGATGGCCGCTGGTGGAGTAGATCCCTAATCTATTGATCTGCCGATAGTTGCAGGATCTCCCCTTGCTTCGTCCGCTCCTGGATAGTCTAGCAAAACCGGAGCCTGTTTGTAAGGCAGATGCCCACGTCGTGGTACATCGGCGGGACGGGGGAAAACCTTAGGCCCGTTTGTCACGGGACGTTCCCACCCGATATCATCAGGGTGGGTCCCGATGCTGCGGCTTGTGCGAAAACCACTTATCGGGCTCTGCTTGGCGCCCCTCCTTGGGCTCTCCGCGACGGCGGCCACCGAAGCCACCGCCACCCACAGCCGGGAGGAGATCGAGCAAGGCCGCAAGATCTTCAACCAGGGATGCACGGTTTGCCACGGCGTCGGTGGCGCCGCGGGTGCCCGGGGCCCGGCGATGGGGCCGGCTCCCGGACAGCGAAGGCCCTCGCTGCGGCGCACCGATGAGCAGATCCTCGACGCGATCCAGAAGGGCATTCCGGGTACCGAAATGCCTCCCATGGCGCTGAAGGAAGAGGACGCCCGGAAGGTCGTCTGGTTCATCCAGAGCCTGCGGGCCATGGCCGCCACCGTGCCGGTCGAGGGCGACCGCGGCAAGGGTGCCGACGTCTTTTGGGGTAAAGGGGATTGCGGTCGTTGTCACATGATTCGGGGGCGCGGGGGCATCCTGGGGCCGGATTTGACGAACCTGGGGGGCTCGCGGAAGCTCAAGGACATCCGCGTGTCTCTCACCACGGCCAAGCCCAAGATCCCTCAAGGGTACCGTCCCGTCAAGGTGGTCACCAAAGACGGGCGAACCGTCTCGGGCGTGAGCAAGAACGAACACAACTTCTCGATGCAGGTACTGGGCGAGGACGAGCGAATCCACCTTTTCTCGATGGATGAGGTCGCGGAGGTTGTCTACGCCAACCAGTCTCTGATGCCGAGCGATTATGACCAGCGCCTCAGCGAGAATGAGTTCCAGAACCTGGTTGCCTTCTTGAGTCGGATGACGCGGAGTGAATGAGGCAAGCCCACGGTGAGTAGACCTCTATCCTCCAGCCGCCGGTCTCTTGGCGGCAAGGCGTTGCGAATGAAGAGTTTACGAATGATGAGCCTGCTGCCAATCCGGCCCCCTGGGAAATCCGTGA
>JAKZVK010000393.1:0-4054 GCA_047516085.1 Bryobacterales bacterium | reverse complement strand
CGCTGCATCGGCACGCTTGACGACATGAACAACTGGGCAGGCCCGAAGTACCTCTTCGCGGAAGGCGACACCTACGCCAAGTTCCCCGAGGATGAGATCTACGGCGAGCTGATCGTCAACTACATCAAGGTCGATCCGCTACCGAAGTTCGATGAAGATTGGAGCCCGATCACCAAGGCTTTGCGCGCGGGGGACTTTTTTGTGACGACGGGAGAGGTGCTGATCCGCGACTTCGCGGTGGAGGGTCTAGGGGGCCGGCGAAAGCTAATCGCCGACGTCGAGTGGACGTTCCCGTTGGACTTCGTCGAAATTGTTTGGGGTGATGGAGAGACGATCGGGCGCAAGGAGATCGCGGCGACCGAGCTTCCTCCCTTCGGAAATCACCGTTTTGAAATCCCGATTGATACGGCGGGAAAGAAGTGGGTTCGTTTTGCCGCTTGGGATTCGGCGGGGAATGGGGCTTTGGCGCAGCCGGTTCATTTTTGACTTCGATGCTGCCTTGCCGGCTTTCGTCGCACATTCGGCGCTGTCGGCACGACCCGCCACTCAGAGCCGCGGGCGGGAGACTGCGCTGAGCCTCTTCAACCCGTCGCTGGGCGCCGCATGCAGTTGTCAGAGGTCAGTGGGTGTCGGAGAAACGAGGGGGTGGATGCTTGCCCCGGGGGGTCTCAACGCAGGCTAACGCCTGCGGCTCTGAGTGGCGGTTGGGATGGCTCAACTAACCGTGTACTGACAGACAAAGCGGGCCTTGCCCCTACGTCTTGAACGACGCCGCTGCCGACTTTACGACGGATGGTCAGCCGAGAGCCAGGGTTGATTTGCCCTTGGGTAGGTCGAAGCAAGCGATGACGCCGTTGGTCTCCTTCGTCCAGGTGCCGGCTTCGAGCGCCTTCGCGTTTGCGACCTGCGTGAGCCGCTTCTTGCGGCCGCCGTGGTTGATCACCGCCGGGCCGCCCGCCGCTCCCGCCACACGCATCGTGAAGGCGGGACAGGCGTAGGGCGCCCGCAAGGCGAGGGCGCCGGCCTGGGATTCAATGCTGGTCAGCTCCTTCGCCGCCCAGTAGCGCGAGATCTCGCTGAGCTTCATCCAGATCAGGTGGTTGTACTTGGCGTGGAGGCGGCGAACGACTTCCTGGAAGATCTTGAAGCCGACTTCCTCGCCGTGGAAATAGATACCCGTCCAATGGCAAAGCATGATGGCGGGCTCGCCCTGCTCGATCACGTCCACCATGCGGCCCTGGTCGAGGTTTTCGCTAATGAAGTCGTCGAGTCGGCCGCGGCTCGAGCAGTCCCAGCCGCCGGTCCAATCGCCCGTGCAGGCGATGATCGAAACGACGCAACGCGGGTCGGCGGTGTCGAGGCCCGAGGCGTACTCGACTCGCGGCACAACGCTGTCTTGGCCTTCGCGAATGACGTGGCGAAAGTAGTGAGGAATCTCTGCGCGGAACACGTCGCGGCAAGATTCGAGACTTGCTTGGGCCAACGCGGGTAACACCTGTTGGCCGAAGCCGCCCGGCGTGGTGATGCCCTCGCAGGGCAGATCGACGTTGTGGAGAATTTGTAGCGCGTAGCGCATGTAATCGGCGATCTGAGCGGTGGACTTGCCGTCGGTCCAGCCCCAGTTCTCCATGGAATCGAGCCCGCGCTCGGGATAGGGGTGCCCGGTCTTGATGTCGATTACCCGCGTATGCGTGACCATTTCGGGGTGGATGTCCCAGTCGGGTGTGATCCGGTCACGTACGAGCTTGAGACTCGCCTCCAGGTCAGCTTTCGACCAGCCCGGCAGCAGGCGGTCGAGACGTCCGACGCAGGCCGGGAACGGAACGATGCTGTACTTGCCCTTGACCCCGTGCTCGCCGCACCAATCGCCGAACTTGCGAACGAAGTCATCGGGGATCTCGTGAGGCCAGCTTCGCCAGTCGTGGCCGTAGCGATCAGGGGAGCTCCACGCCGCGGCGAACTGAGGCACGGCGAAGCGGTTGAGATTCACCAGGCAAGTCGAGTCGTCGATGATCAGCGAGACGGGAACGCGCGCCCGCGGGTTGATCACCTCGACCGTCGAGTCTTGCCACGGGCGCTCGCCGGCGGACTGGGCCGGCGCCGCGGTGGCGGAGAGTGCCATGGCCGCGCCGCCGACACAAGCAGCCGCGCGTCCTAGAAAGTCACGGCGCGTAGGGGAACTCATGAGAGACATCTTGATGGACTCGCGCCGCGCGCGCAACGGGTGCGGAGGCGTGCGTCAGCGATCGAAAGCGCAGGCCCGCAACACGGCTGGTATCGGCGCCACGCTATTCTAAGGAGGCAGGCGGATGCTTCACCCGCAGTCCGAGTTGTGCGTTCCTTTCTTCAGCTTCCCGTCGTCCGGGATTTACACGCCCGAAGTCTGCTTTTTCCCACGATCGTCCTGCTCGTCGTCGTCGGGGTTTTGCTCCACGGTGCCTTGACGCCGGAATCGGCCGCTGAGACCGCCGAAGCCGCCACGGCTGAGCCTCCGCCGCCACTGCCGAATCTGCGGTCTGACCTCGAGAAGACGCCGCTCTCCTACACCGCCGACTACTGGTTGCAGGTAGGCGAACGATTGCGGCGCAACCTGGTGCTCGTCGGACGCGACGGCACGCCCGGCGTTGTCGTGGCGCCCGGTACGGTGGTGGCTGCGTTTCGCGCGGCCAATGAGTTGCAGGCGGAACAGATCGAGGGCGCGATCGTTGAAGAGCGAGCTGCAAGGGAGCGCGCGCTGGCGATAAGGGACAAGACTGCGCCGGAGTCTCCGCTTGACGAAAAAGCAGATACTGCTCACTCGGAAGATGAGACGGAGGCCCCAAAGGCGGAAGCAGCGCGGACGAGCACCCCAACGCCTCCTCAGCCGTTCTCGCCGGTCGGTGTCGGCCCCGAGCACTTGGTTTCACTCTTTGAATTCGGCGGCACGGTCTCCGCCACGCCCGCGCGAAGGGCGGACCCCGAGGCCTTTCATGCGGGCGCTCACGTGGCGGCCATCAGCCTGACGCCCGGCGGCGATCTGCGCATCACGCCCGGCGTGCTGGTCTCGGTGGACGAGGGCTCGGGCTATCCCGAACAGGACGCGGCAATCGGTGAGCGCTTTGACGTGGCGATCCCGTTTCCGGCCGGAATGCGCACGGCCGCGATCGTTGATCTCGATGGAGGCCTGCTGGGCATCGCCGTCGAGTCGCCCTCCGGCGTGCGAGTGCTTTCGGCTCGTACGGTCGAGCAAATCATCAGCGGTTTGAGCGAGCGGCGACCTTGCCTCAGTATCGAGACGCAGCACCTTTCCGACGACGTGCGCGGCATCTTGAAGGTGCGAAACGGCGTGCTGGTCGAGAGGGTCCACCACGAGGCCTACTTGCCGGAACCATCTATTCTGCCCGGCGACATTCTTCTGCGTTGGGCGGGCCGGGAACTGACTGGGGCCGGGGACTGGGAACAACTCTACGGCGACCAAGAGCCGGGAAGCCTGGTCCGCTACGTCTTGCAGCGAGGAAAACGGCGCTTGTCGGGGGCGACGCGCATGCCCGGACCCGATTGCCGCCCCGTCGCCCATTCGCTCGAGGCGTTTGCGGCCCTCGGGTTGGTGTTGCGTTGGGATGCCGGGACGGATCAGGGGCCGCCTGAGGGGTGGACCGTGATGGGTGTCGTGGACGATGCGCCGGCGGCGCAAGCGGGGATTGTTCGCGGAGACCGCCTCGTCGCGGTGCAAGGTGAGGCGTTGACGTTGCGCAACCGCCGTCGCGCGCTGGAGCCGTTCGAACGGCGCGATACAACGTTGGTCATGACGGTGTGGCAGGGTGGCCGGGCGCAACTGATTGCGGTGACGCCGCGGGCGGAACCGGCGGAACCTGGAAGGCCGCCTTCGTAGTCAAGACGCAGGCTGCGAGCGTAGCAGCTTGCGCCGTCCGCTTGATCACCAGACATGTGGAAGCTAGCCAAGCTCACGGCCGAGATGGCCCGCCGCGTCAAGTGGCGATGGCGGGCGATGGGACGGTTGGGCCGCAAGATCACTCACAGCGCGCCGGTGTGGGGCTGGGCGATGGTGTGGGTC
>JAKZVK010000392.1:0-2557 GCA_047516085.1 Bryobacterales bacterium | reverse complement strand
AGCCGACACCCCGGCTCCCGAGCCAATCCTCGACCTCCACACCCACACGCGGCATCTCGGCCGGACCAACGAGCAACTGATTGCTCACGAGAAGCAGTTGGGCGTGACGAAGAGCGTCCTGCTGGCAGGCGCCGGCTGGCTACTCGAGCGGATCGGCGACAACGCCGAGTGCGAGGCGCTGCTAGCCAGCGGCGAACATGATTTCGCGCTCTTCGCGTGCGCCGACCCGGCCGAGCCCAACGCCGTCGAGACGCTTTCCACCTACCTCGACCGCGGCGCGATCGGCATTGGCGAGGAGAAGTTCTCCGTTCCGGTCGACTCGAAAGAAATGCGCGCGATCTTCGATCTGGCGCGGGACCGCAAGGTCCCTGTCCTGCTTCACTTCGAACACCACATGTACAACCTGGGGATCGAGAACCTGCCGAAGATCCTCGAAGCGTATCCCGAAGTGAACTTCATCGGCCACGCGCAAACCTGGTGGGGCAACATCAGCGCGGACCTCGACCCCACCGATATGTATCCCGAGGGCCCAGTGAAACCAGGCGGTTTGACAGACCGCTTGTTGGCCGACTATCCCAACGTCTACGGCGACCTGGCCGCGGGCTCGGGCCGCAACGCCATGACCCGCGACGAAGACTTCACGCGCGGCTTTCTCGAGCGGCACGCCGACAAGCTGATCTGGGGAAGCGACTGCCCTTGCTACGACGGCAAGGGCGAGGGACGCCGCGACAACGCGTGTATCGGCGCGACTTGTCTGTATGCCTTGCGGCGGCTGGCGCCCTCGAAAGAAGTTTTAGGCAAGATCCTCTACGGGAACGGTGCTAGGCTGCTCGCCGCCTAGCCGGCCTCAAGCACGAGATCGCCCCAACGGGCTGTGAGACCGTTGTGCCCGGCGCAGCGCGAACTCTGTTTTCGTTAGGGGCGCTTACTTCTAAGCGAACCGGGCGCGTCTGTACCCTCACTCACGTTCGGGGTTCGGTTCGGGCGCGTCGAAGTAGCGCTCGGCCGGGGGAGCGAAGAACACGTGGACCCGACCCTTTTGATCAGCGCTCTCGGGGTGAAACGAAACCTGCGCGAGAAAATGTGTGCTGCCCCGCGGGACCTGATAGTGCAGCAGCGAAGGCGCCGGGATCTCCATCGGCTTGTCCGGCTCGGCCCAATGATCGGGAGGCTGCTCGCCGCTAGGTCCCATGAAGTGAGCGACGGTTTCTTGATAGAGAGGAGCTTCGTTCCCCGGCTCGCCTCGGAATCGCGGTTTCTCCAGGCGAAAGCAGCCCGGCGCTGAGGAATCCGATTCGAAGACGAAGTAGATGTGGCGGTATCGGGCGGGCGGGATCGCCCCCTCCAGCTCGAGCGGCGCCGCGCCCAAGGAAATAGGCAGTGTACTGTAAACCGGCTTCGCACTCCCCGACATCTTTAGGCCGGCCTGTTCCTCCCAGTTCGCCGGCTTGTCGTAGTCTTGATTAGCGGCGATCTCTTCCCAGGTAGGTTTCGCGGATTCCACGCCGCCGGGAGGCACTTCGAGACCGGCAACCCAGGCAATCCCGTTCAGCACGGCCTTTCGAAAATTGTCATCGCGATAGTTGTGATGGTTGTGCGCGCCGGTGAAGCCGTAGCCGCGTCCGCCGCCGGGGCGTTCGTAGGCCCACGCGACCGGGTGGCTATCACCGCGCAGGATGCTCGCTCGCACGTCGGGGTTATTCGAGTTGGGGCCGTCGTTGCGCAGCAGCGTGCTCAGCGGGGGACGCGCCTCGAGGACCGGCGTGATGCCCTTCCGCTCGGGAACGAAACGCATGTTGAAGTACCACTCGTCGTAGACCGAGAAGGGCTCGAGACCTCGGGCCGCGGGATGGTCGGGGAAGTCGGTGAACTTGGCGGCCCAGTCGGGGTTGATCGACCAACCCTGCTCGTGATTGCCGCCGATCCACGAGCGGACGGCTTCAGCCGGTGGGCCTTCGGGCGGCTCGACGGCATAGTGGATCATGGCGATGCCCAGGCCGCGGCCGGCCAGGGCGCTGACCTCGTCGAGATGCCCCAGAGCGACGTGCTTGCTGCCCTCGCAGGCCATCACGATAGCGTCGGCGTCTGCGAGGACAGCGGAGTCAGGCCAAGCGTTCTTCTCGGTGACAATGGTTTCGAGTTGAGGGTACTGTTGCTTGAGTGAGTGGGCCAGCAACAGGAGTCCGGCACGGTGCTCGTGCATCCCGTAGCCGTGGCTCTCCGCGCCAGGGACGAAAACGATCTTGGTCGGGTCGGCAGCACACCGCGTGAGCAATGTCGCCGACACGACGGCCAACAAGACGAAGGCCGGGACAAAAAGCAGGCGCGGCAGGGGGCCGGTTGTCTTCATCCGGATCGTCGCCCGGTTCGGGATGCCCGTCCGCATGGTCCGCGTTACGTGCCCAGGGCTCCTAGCGCCTCTTCCAACTCGCTGCGGGCATGCAGGTCGCCCGAGCGCGTGGCGACTTCGATGCCTTTTTCAAAGATCGAGCGGGCCTCGTCCACTCGCTGGAGCTTCTCGTAGGTCTTGCCGGCGTGGTAGTAGGCGGCCTGATAG
>JAKZVK010000391.1:0-4221 GCA_047516085.1 Bryobacterales bacterium | reverse complement strand
GCCAGCGACTGGCCCGCCTCGCCGGCGCTGCGGATGATCTTGTCGTCCACGTCGGTGACATTCATGACGTGGAACAGCTCATAGCCGCAGTGGCGCAGGTAGCGGCGAAGCACGTCTTGGAAAGTGAAGGTGCGCAGGTTGCCGATGTGGACGAAGTTGTAGACCGTCGGGCCGCAGGAGTACATGCGGACGCGGTTGCCTTCGAGCGGCTCGAAAGGCTCGAGGCGGCGGTTCAGGGTGTTGTAGAAGTTGAGCGCCATGAGAGGGCGTGAGAGTGAACGCGGTTAGCGCCGGGCTCGCTCCGCCGCTTCGCGGGCTAGCTCATCGCAACGGTTGTTGTCGTCGTGACCGGCGTGGCCCTTCACCCACTTCCATTCGATTTCGTGCCGTGCGACCGCCTGATCGAGCTTCCGCCACAAGTCCTCGTTCTTGACCGGCTGCTTCGCCGAGGTCTTCCAGCCGCGTTTCTTCCAGCCATGGATCCACTGGGTGATACCGTTCTTGACGTACTCCGAGTCGATCTCGACCAGAATGCGGCAGGGTTGCTTGAGCGTTGCAAGCGCTTCGATCACCGCCGTCATTTCCATGCGATTGTTCGTGGTTTGGGGGTCGGAGCCCGACAGCTCTTTCTTATGTTCGCCGTGTCGGAGAATCGCCGCCCAGCCGCCGGGCCCGGGATTGCCGAGGCATGAGCCGTCGGTGATCAACGTGACGGATTTCATGCCGCGCTGGCGAGATTCTCGTCGAAGAAGGCGTCGACTTTCGCTACGATCTCACCCGCCGTTCGGCAGGGGTAGATCTCCTTGCGCAGGCGCGTGCCGTTACGTACGCCGCGGCTGAAGTGCGTCGCGAACTGTTTCATCTTGCCGGTGATTTCGCCCGAGATCTTGTCGGACTTTTCGATCAGCAGCCGGTAGTAGTCGCGGATCATCTGGTAACGGTCGAGTTCCGTTGGCTGGTCGTAGCGCCCCGTCGCAACGTACTCAGCGATCTGGCGGAAGATCCAAGGGTTGGTCGACGCCGCGCGTCCGATCATCACGCCGTCACAGCCGGTTTCGTCGACCATACGGACCGCGTCTTCGGGCGTGAAGACGTCACCGTTGCCAATCACCGGGATAGAAACTGCCTGCTTGGCTTCGCCGATCAGGTTCCAGTCGGCCTTGCCGGCGTAGCCCTGGGCGCGCGTGCGTCCATGCAAGGCAACGCCCTGCAGGCCACAGTCTTCGGCCATCCGCGCCATCTCGACCGCGACGATGTGGTCGTCGTCCCAGCCGGAGCGGTACTTGCACGTGAACGGGATCTTCACCGCCGCGCGCACGGTGCGCAGAATATTTTCAACCAGCGACAGGTCGCGCAACAGCCCCGAGCCGCCGTTGCACTTGACGACCTTTTTGACCGGGCAGCCGAAGTTCAGATCGACCGTGTCGAACCCTAAGTCCTCGACCACGCGCGCCGCGTCGGCCAGGACGTTCGGGTCGGAGCCGAACAGTTGCGCCGAGATCGGGTGCTCGTCGGGCTCGTAGTAAAGGTAGTTGAAGGTGCGCTGCGCCTTCCTCGTCCCGCCGCAGGTGGCCACGATGCCGTGCGAGCTGGTGAACTCGGTCATGATGAGCCCACAGCCGCCCAAACGCCGAATGAAGCGGCGAAACACCGTGTCGGTCACGCCCGCCATCGGCGCCAACACAACCGCGGGCTCGACCGGTACCGGCCCGATCGAGAATTGCTTCGGAAAGGTCAAAGCACCATTTTATCAGAGGGGTTGTGGGCACACTTCCCCCTTCCGGAGCGTCGTAGCGCGGATCTCGGTTTTGAGATCCGCGGACTTTCGCCCTGAAGGTGCCCAGGGAAAACAGCCCCCGGCTTCAGCCGGGCGTATCCGGGCAATCAGGTGCTTCAGCCAACGGCCAGTCGCGTTTACGCGGCTTGGGGTTGATTAGGCCGGCCGTTGTACGGCTGGTATCCCTGATTGCCTCGCAACAACCCTTAGGCCGGTTCAGCGGCCTTACGAGAGCGGGCTTGAGCCGTTCCCCAGCCGGGCGGTGACGCCTCGATTCGTTCGAGACGGTCGTGCCGGTTCATGGCTCAAGCCGGTTTGGGGTAAGGCCCCTCGAAGGGACCTGGTTCCTTCACTCAGGGGGCATTCTACCAGGCGTCGAACGCCTGGCCTAGTTAAAACCAAGGCCCGTTGAACGGGCCTATCGGCATCTGGCACATTGGACGAAATGGCCGGTCAGGGTCGTGGCCTGTCGTGGGCGGCCGGGGAAATCGGGGGAAATCGGGTGGCGTGCCGGGCGGTTGCGCTGCAAGTGGGTTGCCGCAGGGAGAGGAATGCCTTAGTGCAAATCAGTGCCTGACGTGGAGAGAATAGGATGTATGTGCACCGCGAGAGCTGTGGGGGGTCGGCGCATTGCATGTCGTGTGGTTGCTCTCGGGATCATCCTGTTGGGGCAGGGCGTCACGGCGTGGGCGCAGACGGCGTCAGGGCGGCTGTCGGGAACCGTGCTCGATCCCTCGGGGGCGGCGGTGAGGGCCGCGGCGGTGACGGTGCGCAGCGAAACGCAGGGCGCCGTCTTCTCGGTGGAGACGGATGCGTCGGGCGCGTTCATCGTGCTCGGCCTGCCGTCGGGGGAATACGCGGTCGAGGTGGATTTCGAGGGCTTCCAGCGCCAAGTCGTCCGCGACGTTAAGGTCGACATCGCCAGGGAGACCTCGCTGCCTCCGTTGCGGCTCGAGTTAGGGTCGGTTACCGAGGTAGTGGAGGTCGAAGGCGGCGTGTCTCAAGTACAGACAACGACCGCCGAGATCAGTTCGACCGTCACGATGGAGCAGATCCAGCACTTGCCCTTGATCGGGCGCGGTCCGCTGGCGCTGATTCATCTCGAAGCGGGCGTGGCGTTCCAGGGACGGACGCCGACGGTGATCAACGGCCAGAGAACGTCGTTCAGCAACGTCACTCTCGACGGCATCAACATCCAGGACAACTACATTCGCGACAACGGGCTCAACTTCCTTCCCAACCATCCGCTGGTCGACCAGGTGAGCGAGTTCACCATCACGACGCAAAACGGCAATGCGGCGTTCGGAGGCGGGGCGTCGCAGGTGAACTTCACGACGCCGTCGGGCACGAACGACTTCCACGGCAACGTCTACTGGCACAATCGCAATTCGGCGTTCTCGGCCAACCAATGGTTCAGTAACAAGACCGGAACGCGGAAGCCGTTTCT
Organism: Bryobacterales bacterium; assembly: GCA_047516085.1. Lineage (GTDB taxonomy): Bacteria > Acidobacteriota > Terriglobia > Bryobacterales > UBA6623 > JAKZVK01. Next base: position 997 of record JAKZVK010000391.1, on the reverse strand, counting down.
CAACCTCAACCAGGCAGGCGCATCTCTGGGAGGGCCGATTGTCAAGAACAAGCTTCTGTTCTATACGAACTATGAGGCCTTGCGGCAGCGCTCGCAGACGTTGGTGAATACGGTGGTGCCTACCGGGGACGCGCGGCGCGGCCTCTTCACCTACCGTGACCTCGATGGCAACCAGGTGCGCAAGATCAACGTGCTGAACGCCGCCGTCATTGGGACCGATCCGGCGGCCGATGGGCTGCTAGCGCGCGTGCCGGGCTCGGAGAACATCAACAACTTCGATGTGGGCGACAGTGATTTAACGCTGTTGCGGAACACGGCCGGCTATCGCTTCAACGCGCAAAACAACAGCGACCGCGACGCGGTGACCAGCCGATTGGACTACATTCTCTCGGACCGCCACTTCCTGAGCGGCACGTACCAATACACGCGAGACGAAGCAGACCGCCCGGATCGGGGAACCGGTTTCCAGACGACGCCGGTCGTCAAGGAGTTCAGCCACACGCAACTGGTGTCGGCGGGGTGGAATTGGACGCCGAGTCCGCGCTGGAGCAACGAACTGCGCGGCGGCTTCAACTTGGCGCCGGGGGACTTTCGGACCAGCCAGCCGACGCTGTCACCGCTGTTCGACGGTTTCTTCTACACCAACCCGGTCGTCAACTTCGAGCCCGAGGGCCGCAACGCCAACACGTTCAACTTGATGGATAACGCAGCGTGGCAGGCCGGGACTCACTCGATCCGGTTCGGCGGCTCAGTGCAGAAGGTCGACGTGGAAACTTTCACGACCGCGGGGGTGGCGCCCGGGTTCGACATCGGCATCAGCCTGGCGAATCCGATCGGGCTCGATCCGCTTCAATTTCCCGGGGGCGTATCGCCACAAGACCTCGATTCGGCGGAGGGCATGTTGGCTTCTCTGGGGGGCATCATTGGCAGCGGCGGACGAATCTTCAACACGACCAGCCGGCAGTCCGGCTTTGTGCCGGACGCGGAGTTGCGCCGC